>JAUVLL010000005.1 GCA_030600745.1 Spirochaetaceae bacterium
TATTGGTGATCCGACTCTTGATTTCTGCTACGTTATCAGTCATTATTATTTCACCTCCTGGGTGTTTTTGTGGTTTTAGCTAACTCATTACACCACATGGAGGTATTTTTAAAAAGAGCTAAGAATCGCTCAGTTTAGGTAATATCTACCATCATATTTTTAGTCAGAGCCTTAAAGTAAGCAAATATTTGATTTTTTACTTTCAATTTTCCCCAAAGCTTATTAAACTTGTAAGTATAATGATCATAAGTCTATGAGGTTGTAATACATGTTCTTAAACCCTCCTTTTCTCTGGACACTTCTGGGATTACTCCTAATAGCAGCAGAAATGTTCATCCCTGGATTTACTATTTTTTTCTTTGGATCCGGTGCAATTATTACAGGTTTTCTTTCCCTGATAATTCCAGGGTTATCAGCTAATTTTACACTTCAAAGTATAATTTGGATCCTCTCCTCAATACTAACACTTGTTTTTTTACGAAAAAGATTCGTCAAAATATTTAGAGGTACTATCCTCAATAAAGAAATTGACACTGATGTAGGACAAACAGTAAAAGTAATAGAAGCAATTACTCCGGAAAAACCTGGAAGAGTAAGATACCAGGGCACCAGTTGGAAGGCAGTGAGTTATATAGAGAGCTTTGAACCAAATGAAATGGTGGATATAGTAAAAGAAGAAAATTTAACATTTACAGTTTCAAGAAAAATTCTTGAAGATAATAACATCTATATAGAAAAAGGAGAAAAAAATGAGTAATGTTTTTTCAATTTACCTGTTGGTTTTTATTGTCCTTGTATTATTTAAGAAGATGATAAAAATTGTACCAGAACAGGAAAATCGTATTATTGAACAATTCGGGAAATACAAGAAAACCTTAGGTCCTGGATTTCACCTGATAGTTCCATTTGTGCAAAAAATAGCGTACACACACTCTTTAAAAGAAATAACTATGGATGTCGATCCACAGGTTTGTATAACAAGTGACAACGTACAGGTAACTGTTGATGGAGTCCTATATTTAAAAGTTGTAGATCCTGTAAAAACAAGCTACGGTATAGATAATTACGAATATGCTACAGCTCAGATGGCAAAAACAACAATGCGATCAGAAATTGGAAAACTTGAACTGGATAGAGCCTTTTCTGAAAGAGATGAAGTAAATGATAATGTTGTAAAAGCAGTAGATGAAGCTTCCGATCCCTGGGGAATAAAAGTATCCAGTTATGATATAAAAGATATACGCCCTACAAATACAATTGAACAGGCAATGGAACAGCAAATGAGAGCTGAGCGTGAAAAAAGAGCTGAAATACTCTCAAGTGAAGGTGAAAAAGAATCCCGTATAAATATCTCCAGGGGAAAAAGAGAAGAAGCCATTAATATCAGTAAGGGCGAACGCCAGAAGATGATCAATGTATCTGAAGGAAAGTCAAAATCAATTGAAATTGTGTCTGAGGCAACAGCAGAAGGACTTAAAGACATTGCAGCTGCACTCCAGCTGCCAAAGGGACGTACAGCTATGTCAGTCAGACTGGCCGAGCAGTACGTTGAACAATTTGGAGAAATACTAAAAGGAGCAGAAACATCTGTTCTCCCATTGGAAGTAGCAAATTTAAAAGGTATCATCGACACAGTTCTGCCTGCCCTTTCATCCGGCAGCAAAGGAGGTAATGTATGAACAACATATTACTTTACCCCTTATATATTTTAGCAGGCATTTTTGGTTTAATAGTCATTTTTACTTTTCTTAAAAGTGTGAAAATTGTACCTGCACGAACAGCACTTGTTATCGAACGTCTTGGTAAATATTCCAGAACACTTAATGCAGGGCTACATATACTAATACCATTTCTTGAAAAGGTTAAGTACAAACATAATCTTAAAGAAGTAGCTAAAAATGTTGATCCCCAGGATTGTTACACCCAGGATAACGTAAAAGTACAAGTAGATGGTGTCTTATACATTCAGGTAGTAGACCCTGTGAAAGCCAGCTACGGCATAGAAAATTATGAATTTGCAACAATACAACTGGCCCAGACAACAATGAGATCAGTAATAGGAAAACTGGAACTGGATAAAACCTTTGAAGAAAGAGATCAGATAAACGGCTCTGTAGTGCAGAGTGTTGACGAGGCATCAGACCCATGGGGTGTTAAAGTATCCAGATACGAAATACAGAATATCAATGTACCCCATGCAACTCTGGAAGCAATGGAAGTCCAGATGAAAGCAGAGAGGGAACGAAGAGCCGACATTGCAAGAAGCCTTGGTGAAATGGAATCCAGAATTAATCGTTCCCAGGCAGTTATGGAAGAAGTAATTAATATCAGTGAAGGTGAAAAAGAAAGAATGATCAATGTTGCAGAAGGCAGAGCACAGGAAATACGTTCTATAGCAAAAGCCACTGCCACAAGCATCCGAAAAATCGCCGAAGCTCTGGAAGGTGTAGGGGGCGAAGAAGCTGCTGTCCTCCGAATATCCGAAAACTATATCGAACAACTTAATGGTATAGCCGAAAGCAACAGCAAAATTATACTGCCAGTGGACCTGACAAACATGTCCGAAGTCCTGGCAAATGTAAAAGAAATGATAAAATAAATCGTAGGGGTGCCCCTCGCGGGTACCCTCCCATCCCCACCGTAGGGGTACCATCTCCACGTATTGACAAAATCAAAAGGAAAAAATAAAATTGACTCCGGTCTATATCTGTAGTATATTTAAATCTCAAATCCATTAAGTAGTGTCTCAGGTGTGTCTTAACCGAATGATGAAATATGTTGGTTTGTTTAAATATACTGGTATGCTGAAGCAAGGAAGATATAGTGGTTAAAAAGGGATTCCCCTCTGTTCATTTTTATGATCAGGATTTTGTAGATATTTATGAAAAGTCATGGGTATGGATGTCAGATTTATGGCAGTCAGGTACTCCGGAGAATGGATTTGCAGAAAAATATCTGAACTATTCGGATAACAAAGTAATAAATCAGTTTGAAGCATGCCTCTCAACATTTTTCCTGGTATACAGCAATAATATATATCCTGCTCAAACCAGTCTGGATAACTTCTACAGTAAGCAGGAAGAATCTGGCGCCATAAGGTCAGATTACTCGATAGAAGACGGCAAACCTGTTTTTACAGAAAATAACCCGGAGGGGTTAAACCCTCCCCTGTTTGCCCTGGCAGAATATAATATCTATCATAAAATGGGCAATAAAAAACGTTTAAAAGAAATTATGCCGATCCTTGAAAATTATTATTCCTGGGTGGAAAATAATTTCATAGCAGAAAATGGTCTTTATGCTGTACCATTGGAAGCAACAAAGATGGTCAATGCACCAAGAGAGGGTACTCATTATCCACTGGATTTTAATATTCAGCAGGCAATAAATGTTCTTTATATGTCTGCTATTGGGGATATTCTTAATAATAAGGAAATTAGCTTTAAGTATAAACGCCTCTATTTTACTCTTAAAACCAGAATTACCAATCTTATGTGGAATGAAGAGGAAAAATTTTACTTCGATCTTGATGTAGATGAAAACCAGTTAAAAGCTAAGACTATTGCAGCCTTCTGGACACTCCTGGCAGAACTTCCTAATGTGGACAGAGCAGATGCCATGATAGCTCATCTGAAAAATCCTGAAAAATTTGGTACGGAAAATCCATTCCCAACCCTATCTATGGATAATCCTGATTTTCATGAGGATGGTATGGGTTTCAGAGGATCGGTATATTCACCCTTTACATATATGGTAATCAAGGGTCTTGAAAAATATGCTAAATATGAATTTGCAAGGGAATGTTCAATCCGGCACCTTTATTACATGCTGGATACACTTCACCCGGAAGGTGAAGAAAAGGGTAATATTTATGAAGCCTATCTCCCCCATAAAGAAGGACCTGCAATTTGGCAGGACAATGATTCATTCCCAAGAACAATGTTCCTTACCTATACGGCTCTTGCATCTATTACATTGATGATCGAAAACGTTCTGGGATTATATATAAGTCTTCCCCGAAAAACTGTGGACTGGATAATGCCTACCCTTGAAATTATGGGAATAGAAGATCTCTCATTAAAAAGAAATATGATTACCATCCTGAGTAATAATAGCTCCAGAGGATGGGAAATCAGACTTGAATCAGAAAAACTGTATTATTTTACAATTAATATCCTGGATGAAGATAAGAAGAAGACACTGCCGATACCTTCCGGTAAATGTTCAATGCTGATTGGAAAACTTTAGGATATTTTTGTTCTTCCTTTCAGTGATCTGGACAATGTTAATTTATCTGCATATTCGAGATCACCTCCTACAGGAAGCCCCAATGCCAGACGTGAAACAAGAATATCTATATTTTTTAAAAGACTAACCAGATAGAGTGCGGTGGTATCCCCTTCGATTGTTGGGTTTGTAGCAATTATTATCTCTCTCACCCCTGTTCCGTCTGAATTTGGCGAGAGCCTTGAAAGTAATTTTCTTATAGACAGATCTTCCGGTCCCACTCCGTCAATAGGAGAGATAACTCCCCCTAACACGTGAAAAATTCCATTAAACTCACCTGTTGCTTCGATAGTCTGAGCATCCCTGGATTCTTCAACAACGCAGATTATACCTCTGTCTCTTCTGTGATCCGCACAAATACTGCAGAGCTCTGTTTCTGTGTACATTCCGCAAATACTACATCTACGAATACTTGGTTTTAATCGTCTAATTAAATCAGAAAGATTATTTAAATATTCAGTATCTGCTTTTAATAAAAAGTATACTATTCTCATTGCACTTTTTCTGCCGACTCCCGGTAAACGTGAAAACCCCTGAATAAGCTGATCGAGAATTGTCACCCCGGGAACCCAGGACCACCGGTAAGAGAAGACATTTCAGATGCAAGTTTTACTTTTATTTTTGTTCCTGCATCTGTAAACGCAGCAAGTATAAGATCTTCCAGCATTGGAACATCTTCAGGATCAACAATTTCAGGTAATATTTTTACCTTTATTACTTCCATAGCACCGTTTAATTCGATACTCACCATATCACCACCTGCAGTACCAACGGCAGAGACGTCTTTCATTTTATCCTGCATCCCGGTCATTTGAGACTGAAGGCTCTGCAGATTTTTAAAAAGATCCATTGGGTCCATAATTATTCTCCGTTTACAATTTCACCGCGGAATACCCGCTGCACAAGTTCAATTTTTTCATCTACATTGGAAATACTGCCCTTTTCAGGAGTTACAATAGAAACTTCTATATCAATTTTTTTGTTCATTACTTCAGATACTTTCTCTTGTACCGGAGAAATATCTCCCTTAACGGCATTACCTGAATAGGTGGAATCAAAGGTAAGATGCAGAGTTGTTCCAAGAAGTTTCCAGGATACTGCCTTTTCAAGAGCAGAAGAAAGAGCAAGCTTATTTTTTCTTAAAGCCTGGATAATTTCATTGATTGTCTCTATAGATAAAATTTCAGAAGACTTACCTTCCGGTACCGTTGTATCTCCATTTTGCTCCAAAGAAAACCTTCCGCTTTTAAGATCTTCTTTTATACCTTCTATTTTTTTTAAAATATCTCCCGGAGAGATATAAGAGGCAAGAGAGGATAGTCTGCTGAAAACAAGTTCCATCTCAAATCTCTGATTAAGAGAAAACCTGATATCCTTATACAGCTTAAACAGAAGTTCTATTGCCTGTTCCATCTGGGCACTTGAAAATTTATCAATTACTTCCTGCGCAAACCTTTCGGGGTTGGAACCAATTAAAGCTTCTTTGACTATATTTTGTTTAATAAACAGTATACTTCGAAAGTAAGATGTAAAATCCATAATCAGCTGATCAATAGATACCCCGCTCATAAGAACTTCATCTGTAAGCTCAATAACTTTTTGTGTGTTTTCTCTTGCCATCTCCAGTGCTATCTTATTTACTCTGTCTATTCCGGTAATCCCAAGTTTACTCCGGATCTTTTCCATTGTAATTTTATCTCCGGAAAAAGAAACAACCTGATCAAAAAGTGTATACGCATCCCTTAATGAACCTGTAGCCTCTTTAGCAATCCAAAAAAGAGCTTCATCTTCAGCTTCCATTTCTGTTTCTTCGGCAGTTTTAATTAGTATTTCTTTAATCTTTTCTACGCTTATAAGACGGAAATTGAACTGCTGACATCTGGATCTGATTGTAGCAGGTACTTTTTGTATTTCGGTAGTAGCAAAAATAAAAACTATATACGGAGGCGGTTCCTCAATAGTTTTTAAAAGAGCATTAAATGCACTGTTACTGAGCATGTGAACTTCATCAATGATGTATACCTTGTATTTGCTGGCATTTGGAGCAAACAGGACCTCCTCTTTGATGGTTCGTATATCATTCACAGAAGTATTACTTGCACCATCAATTTCTATTACATCAAGAGAGTTTCCTTTTGCTATGCTGATACAATTAGAACAAACACCACAGGGAGAATCTGACTGCCCTTTCTCACAGTTCAGTGATTTTGCAAGGATTCTTGCTGCAGATGTTTTTCCAACACCTCTTGGTCCGGAAAACAGATATGCATGAGCTATTCTTCCGGTATTAATTGCATTATTGATAGTAGAAACTACAAAATCCTGACCTTCGAGTTCAGAAAAAGTTGCCGGCCGTTTCCTTGTAGCGGTTACTTCGTATGACATAGACAGTTCCCTTATATTGTATAGCCCTGATGTTTTGTTAAACCCAAGTATAAATGAAAAGGGTATAAATAAAAAACCCCTTTAGCTCCAGTCAAGTTTATTGCGACTCATCAATTAATCACTTACCGCTGCTACCTTCCAGTCCTGACGGAATTGGGCGACAATCAATAGTGCAGAACCCAACTTTCAGCACTAAAGGGGAAATACGGAGAAGGGGGGATTCGAACCCCCGGAACCCGGTTAGGGTTCATACGCTTTCCAAGCGTACTCCTTCGGCCTCTCGGACACCTCTCCAGTTTTCTAAAACATTGTTAAATAAGGACGTCCTGAATCAACAGGGATGATCCCTAAGTATTTAAATTCCCCTCTCGGAGAGAGAGGGATTCGAACCCTCGGAGCTGACAAGCAGCTCAACGGCTTTCGAGGCCGCCCGATTCAACCACTCTCGCATCTCTCCAGCCCGTGTACCCAAGAGGATTCGAACCTCCGACCTTTAGGTCCGATACCTATTGCTCTATCCATCTGAGCTATAGGTACAAAAAAAACGGAGAGGGAGGGATTCGAACCCTCGGTACCGTCACCGGTACAACTCCTTAGCAGGGAGCCCGATTCAACCGCTCTCGCACCTCTCCAGAAAACCCATAATAATAATCAGTATCCCCTCTGAAACACCAATAAATCGGAGAAGGTGGGATTCGAACCCACGGAACCTTGCGGTTCAATAGTTTTCAAGACTACCTCCTTCGACCACTCGGACACCTCTCCAAAGATAAAATTATAATTCTATCGGTGTTCAAATATATATAAATAGATGATCCTTTGTCAATATAGTAGAGACACCCCACAGAGCGTTTCTACCGGCTCCGTTTATCAGAAAAAGAATACAGTAACTTTATTTCCTCTGCCCATATTTCAGGATTCGGTGTCTCAAGGATAAGGGGCATATTATCAGTTCTGGAGTCTTCAATAATAAATTTAAAGGCCCCAGCACCAATATTTCCCTTTCCAATACTATCATGCCGGTCTACCCTGCTTTTAAACTCGCTTTTTGCATCGTTTAGATGGAACCCTTTTAAATATTTCAATCCAATAATACTGTCAAACTGCTCCATGGTATTATTATATGCTTCCTCTGTACGAATATCATAACCTGCTGCAAAAATATGGCATGTATCAATACAAACACCAATTCTGAATTTATCTCTGATATTTTCTATTATATCTGCCAAATGTTCAAACTTATGACCGACATTATTGCCCTGTCCCGCTGTGGTTTCTAAAACAAATACAACAGATTCAGTTTCTGCTATTGCTTTGTTGATTCCATCTGAAATTAATTCCATACATGCATTTGAATCTATTTTCCCAAGATGGCTCCCGGGATGGAAGTTCAGCAGCTTAAGACCCAGCTGCCGGGCTCTCTTCGCCTCCAAAATAAAAGCATCCAGTGACTTTTCTCTTTTTTCAACATCTGGATTACCAAGATTTATCAGATACGAATCGTGAGGCAGCACCATATCGGACGATATTCCGGCTTTATCCATATTCTCGCGAAATTCCAGAATAGATTTTTCTGTAAGAGGTGGAGAAACCCACCGTTTCTGATTCTTTGTAAATAGAGCAAAAGCCTTTGCACCGATAGCGACCGCATTAAGGGGAGCATTCTCGACGCCCCCGGCAGCACTTACATGAGCGCCTATATATTTCACTAACTTTTATCTTCAATAAGCCGTGTAAGAAAACTCTGTTTCTCTTCCAACTGATTAACAGTATCTTCCAGGCGAAGATTACTCGCTTGAAGTTCGATTATTTTACTCTCCAGTTCGTAAATTTTTTTATTAACACCCGGATTAACTCCGGAATGAGTTTTAGCGTAAGTTCCCGCAAGAATTGCAACAATCGGAATAGTTAAAGCTATAATTGGTATCATCAATGCTAAAATCTCTAACACAAGAACTCCTTAGGTTACTTGGCGGCTACCCTTAGGTTGCCAACAAAAGCAGGAGATGATTCTTTAAATTACTGCCGATCTTATTCAACCATCTCGCTCTCTTCAACTTCCTGACTTAACATATTATCACCATCAAATATGAAATGTCCTTTTATATACCTGCCATCCATAGCAGGGGGAAGCCAAAGCTTGTCATCTACCCACATCTTATCGTAAGGGATTTCATCTACAGGCTGCCAGAAAGGATCTGCTTCCTCTGTTTCAACCATATCACCAGTACAGTCATCAGCAAAGTAAACAATACCCTTAAGGGAATAACCGTCTTTAAAAATAAACGAAAGCTGACCAACTTCTTTAAGATTAAGAGGTGTAAGTCCTGTTTCTTCCTGAACCTCACGAACTGCAGCATCTACAGCCATTTCTGCAGGTTCAATACGACCGCCGGGAGCATTAACCTTACCCTCACCAAGACCTGTTTTTTTATTTATCAATAAAACCTTATCATCCTTAAAAATATAACATATAACAGCAGTTTCCTTTGGTTCCCAGACATCCCAGTCGACATCTTCAACTGTTTCCGGATTTTCAGAAAGCTTTATTTCCTGTTCAACCAATGCTGCCTTTTTTTCTTCCTCAGTTTCAGGCTGACAGCTGTCACATAAATTGTTATCCCAGTAGAGAACCCTTTTATAACTCATTTTTTCATTACAGCTTACACACCTGAGCTTAAATATAAATATTTTAGCTCTAAAGGGATAGAAAAGTGCAATTGCAAAGATAAAAGACGGAATAAGAAACATATCAGACAGTTCGAGATGCTGAATAAGTACAAGTTCCACCTGAAGGAAGAGGAGAATACCTGCTACCCACAGTGTAGCAAGACGTTTACGGTTACCGTGCTTTACATGCTTCCGCTGGGTTAGATTGGCTATAAGGACAGCCATCATCAAATAATACAAGGGTTGAGAAAGTTTTAATGCTATCATGGACAAGACACTACATTTTAAAAATACCAAAGTCAAGATTAATATGGCACAAACCAGAGCAATAGGTTATCATAAGCCTATGCAGGAAGTTCAAAACAGCCCGGAACAAACAAATTTTTTAAAAAGCCTTGGATTCCCAAGCGTAAGAATCCACCACTCATTTAATCATTTCGATTTTGCAAGAGACTCAAGAAGAATTCTCGTAATAGGGCCAATGGGTTCCGGTAAAACAGAGTATTCTGCAAGAGTATGGAGAGATTCTCTTGTGACCCTTAAAAAAAGTCAGAAAATAGCCGATCTTACAACCACCAGTTATGCAGATAGAAGAAAAGTTTTTTTTATCAGATCAATGCTGGATAAAAACCGTTTTCCCGAATATCCCGATGATGCACTTGCGTACAGAGGCGGATATGAAAGATGCGGCAGTAATATTGCCCATATAAGCAGCTCTTTTGAACTGGAAAAAATTCTTAACGAAAACCCCGATGTCGGTACCTGGATAATAGATGAAGCATCTTTTTATGATGAAAGGCTTGTATATGTAGTCCGGAATATAAGTATCCAAAAGGGACTGATTTTTATATTTCCAACACTTATATTAAATTTTAGAAAAGATATCTTTAATTCAACAGCCAGGCTGATGCTCGAAACGGCAACTGATGTTTTCCCGCTTACAGCCTATTGCGAACATAAAGACTGTATAGAAGATTCATTTTATACTTATAGATACTATACAATTGACGGCATGGAATGCCCTTCTTTATACTTTGATCCTCTTATTGTAATTGGAGGAGATAGAGAAAAACTGGGCTCCCTTGAACCCAATTACTGTACAAGGTGCGATGTTCATCATTATCTGCCGGGTAAAGAGTATACATTTTTTACCTTAAAACCCTTAGGTGAAACTGCTGCTGCTGGAAACAGCAAACCACTTAAAACAGAACTGCAGGCATTAAAAGACAGTATAGAAGAATCCATACTCTTTAAGCATCTTCATGAGAAATACAATAATAATCAGGAAGAAAGAATAAACTTAAATGCACTAAAAGTAGATTTTATTGCAGAAAAAGCTCTTATATATCTTTTTGCAGAACAGAATTTAATTACAGAAGATTTTTTATTAAAACTGGTAGAGGATCTTAGTCTCGATCGGCGTTATATGGAAAAAACACTTGCTGATAACAGAAGGCCGATTAAACTGGATCAACGGTTATTATTATAGGGGCACGATACACAGTGCCCCTATTGAAAAATTATCTTGCGGATCCCTTATAAATTATCCTTACCTGTCTGTAAAGGCCTTCACCCTCACTCTTTGTTTCAACATCCACAACATCATTTAATGCTGTATGAACCAGCCTTCTCTCGAAAGGATTCATGGGATCAAGAAGTCTGGATCGCTTTGATTTCATGACCTGATCTGCCGTCCTTGATGCCTGACGAATAATATTCTCTTCATGTCGATTTCTGTAATTTTCAGCATCCACAATAACACGCTTATTACTGTCAAGCTGGCCTGCATACACATTTAATATAAGTTGTATTGCATCCAGATTTTTACCTTTTTTACCAATAAGAATACCGGAATGATCGGATACAATAGTAAGTCCAAGTTTTTTATCTTCCCTAAAAGCTACTTCTGCTTTTCCCGGGAACCCCATTAACTCAATTAATTCCTCAAGATAGGTTACTATAAGTTTCTCAAACTCAGATGAAGCTGCAGGATTCTCGTTTTCTCCATCACCTATATACACCTTAATCTTAACGTTCCCCTTTCTAAACAAACTCTTTTTTGAAACATCAAGGATTTCAACATCAAATTCCTCTCTGTCAATGTTCAGTGCAGCGGCAGCATTTTCAATAGCTTCCTGCTCTGTCCTTCCTTCAAATTCTTTTATCATTTAACTCTCCTCCCTGGAGATTTGATTATCTAAATTAACCTGCATTACCAACTGCAAAATCAGCCTGCTGATGTCTTTTTCCTTCTATAATTAATAAACTGCTGCTGAAGCATAGTAAAAAGGTTGGTAATTGTCCAATATAACAGCAATCCTGATGGTGAATTGTACATAATAAAGAAAAACATAACGGGCATCATTGTCGTCATCATCTTCATACTGCTTCCACCGGCAACATCAGAACCCGGATTCTGCATGAGCTTTTGTGATACAATCATAGTAATAGTAAATAGAATCGGCAGCAGCCTGATACCTGTCCATCCCAGTAAAGGTAATCCATCAGGAATCCATTTACCAAAATAGAAAATTGACTCAGGACCGGAAAGATCTGTAATCCATCCTGGTATAAAAACAGCACCTCTTAAATCAAAATGCTTTAATAAAAGACCATACAGAGCTATAAATATAGGCATCTGAAGAAGCATTGGCAGACATCCACCCATGGGATTTACTTTTTCTCTTTTATACAGTTCTGCCATCTCTGCGTTCATTTTGGTAGGAGTATCTTTAAATTTCTCCTTAATCTCATTTATCTTGGGGGTTAATGCCTGCATTCGGCTTGTTGACTCATAACTCTTATGGGTAAAAGGAAAAAGAACAATCTTTATAATTATTGTCATTATTATTATTGCAACACCATAGTTAGGTACAAGACTGTATGAAAATACCAGAAGTTTTTTAAGTATCCACTCAAGCCACCCTAACCATGAACTTGTATCAACCACCTCTTCCAGATTAAGATCACTTACACCAAAACTGTTTTTATCAGAATCATTATATTTTGAAAGTACATTGTTAAGTTTGGGACCTGTAAAAAATCGATAAATATCAGTATTTCTGGAACTTTTTATTACAGGCCGCGAGAAAAAAACCATTGAATCGATAGTTTTTTTACTTTCCATACTATTTGAGAATGTCACTGTATATTGAGTTGAATCGGGTATTCCTATTACAGTAAAATACTTACCGGCAATAGCCGCCCATGAGACATTATTTTCAACTACATATAAATTATTCTTTAATTTATTGTTTTCAAGCTTACCATTTTCATAAGTTAAATATTTTCTGTATTCACTTCTACCACCTGTAATTTCTGCTTCGGGTCCAATCTGAGGTCCAAAACCAAGAGTATAGGAATATCCTCCAAAATTTAAAGGCAGATAAGCATTTTCACTGTTTTCAAAAGATATATGAAGTTCAAACATATAATCATCCGGGGCGAAAACATAGGTTTTTTTCAGGGTAAACCAGGAAGTATCACTTATTTTAAAATTGCGATAAAACTCCACTGTATTATCATCAATTCTTTTATAATAAAACAGATCGTTTACAGCTTCACTCTCGTTCGATCCAAAGTAAAGTTCAAAAGCGTTCATTCCTGATCCATTCTTCTTTATCATTTCAAGAGGAACACCGTTATCCAAATGTTCTTTTAATTTGATAGAACTCACGGTTCCACCAACTGTCGAAAAAGTAACAGTAAACAGCTCTGTTTCGTGGGTAATTTCTCTTGCAAGGGGTTCGGGACCATCCTCTTCCCAGGGAACAACCCCACTGCTGCCGGCAGGTGCGGAAAGAACGGTTAACTGTTGATCAGTATCAGTTTGAGTGCTGCCGGATTGAGCAGCAGTACTATCTTCAATCTGTACTATCTCCTGTGATACTGTTTGCTGCGGTTGCTCAGGAGGGAAAAACATTCCCTGTATCATAAAACCGCCGGTTATTACTATTACAGATAAAACAACTGCAATCAGTGTATTTTTGTCCATTTTTTTCTCCTTAGGTTGCATGGGCGAGCAGGAAGCTTGCTTCCGACCAGCCTCATCGCTTCGCTCTTCCGGTACGACTCATTGGCGACCAGCCTATACGACTACAGCTTTTTGCGATGTAACACATTTTGAATTTAAAAGTAGCTCTTCTCTAAAATAACCATAATAAACCGACGCAAAAAGCCAAAAACAAGCTGAATTCATAGACATCGCAAAAGCCTTGACTAAGAACGGAACTCTGAAACTTCATATCGCCTATTCGAAGCTGCGAGTTTCGTTTCTTATATCTCATGTAAGGAATGGAAAATGGATTACAGAAAAATACCTGCCCTACCAAGCAAATATTTAACCTGACTCTCCCGTATAGAATAATCATAATCACCCGGATAAAGAACTATAATCATATCAAATCCAGGTTTTAAATTGTTTTTCAAACTTCTGTAAATCTCACGTACTATCCGTTTCGATCTGTTACGCTGAACAGAATTACCATACTTTCGAACCAGGGTAACTGCTATCCTGTTCCATCCTAAATCATTTTTTCGATAAACCAGCTTTGCTCCAGAGCAGGAAACCCTGAAAGACGACTTAAAGACTCTACTGATATCGGATTGTGATCTAAGTCGTTCAACTCTGGTAAGGCTTTTTCTCATCAGCAACTGAAAGTTTTTTTCTTCCTTTTCTTCTTCGTCTTGCAAGAATCATACGTCCTGCTTTTGTCGCCATCCGGGCTCTGAATCCCAGCTTTCTGTTTCTCTTTACACGGCTTGGCTTGTATGTAAAACTCATAGTCAGCTCTCCTTATATTAATCGCATTAATGCGCATTTATATCATATATTCGGTTCGACAGTATACTTTTATAGGGAGATGCTGTCAATGGTTCCCCTGGTAATCATCTCTATGACTTTTTGTTAAAATAAACCGCACATCAATAATATCCAATTCCGGATAGTAGTTTTTAACATTCTTCAAAATCTTCTTTTTTCTCATCTGCAGAAGCTGAATCCATCCGGGATGATCTGCTTCAACTACAAGAATACCGTTACTGATATCCTTTACCGCAGAGTGACTGATCATATCTTCCCCTGCAATCTTACACCAGCTCTTAAAAACAGAGGAGTTACCTTTTTCTATATTAAGATGTAGATTACGCATGTAATCTCCAAGTATATCTCCTGCTTTTTTCATTTTCTGCTTATTACTCCATCTTTAACATTAAAAACTGCCGTGTCATCTCTTTTGTACTTATTGAAGTGCTCTCCAGGTAAAAAAGTGAAAAATATTTGCTCATATTCGGGTAAAACATTTAAAAAATTCATTCTTTTTTTATTATCAAGTTCCAGAAGTACATCATCAAGTAACAGAAGAGGCTTTCTCTTTGTTTTTTCAAAAAAAAATATTGATTGGGCTACTCTTAGAACAAGAGAAATAAGTCTTATTTGTCCCGTAGATGCTATTTTTGAAAAATCCCTGTTTACAAGATTATACCTAAACCCATCTCTATGCGGCCCGGTTGTTGTTGTACCTAAAACATAATCCGTATCGATTTTAGATTCAAGTTTGGCAGTTACTTCTTCAATATCAGTACAGTTTTTCCAGGATGGAAGATATTCTATAAATAATTCTTCACTCAACCCTGAAATATCTCTAAAAAGAGGTGAAAATGTATCATTAAAATCATCTATAGTAATAAATCTACTGTTTTGAAGTTCAAGACCAGCAGCAGCTAACTGATAATTATAAACATCAAGAAGCTTTTTTATTCCATTTTTTATCTCAATATTCCGAAGCTTTAATATTTTTCTGTAATTTCTTAGATTATCTATATATCCGGAATCATAGAGGCTTATTGTCTGGTTAAAAAACCAGCGTCTTCTTTCAGGAGTTCCGTTTACAAAAGAAAGATCCTCATGAGAAAAAATAATGCAGGGAATGTTTTGTATTAGATCCTTTCTGTCTCTTACTATTTTACCATTATAACTAATCTTTTTTGTCTTTCCGGAAGTATGAACAGAAACAGAATTTGATATTTCGTTTTGTCTGGAATACTCACCATACAGGGTCATCTCTTTACAATTATGCTTTATTATCAGACTTTCCTGTCGTGTTCTAAAGGAAGAACCATAACTGAGAATATATACTGCCTCAAGAAAATTACTTTTCCCCTGTCCGTTTTCCCCTGTCAGAAAAATTTCTTTGTTATTAAGATCAACTGTCTGGTTTTCCAAATTCCTGAAGTCAAAGGTTTTTAAAGAAGTAAACCCCATTAATCCAGCTGCATAGGCATCACAATATGAAAATAATCCTTTTCCGGTACTGATATAATAGATATTGCCTTGTTTGCTTCAGTAAATTTAATTGTAATTTCTTCTTCCTCAATAACTTTAAGAGGTTCAAGAAGATAGAGATAGTTAAGAGCAACTGTTAAACCATCTCCCTCATAATCACAATTTATTTCTTCTTTAGCAATACCTATTTCACTTTCTTCTGAATTAAGAGTTATTGTTCCGGTTGAAAATGTCATATATAATCTTCTGGACTTCTGTTCGATTAGTAAAGATACTCTCCTTAATGCTTCTATAAGGTCATTTTTATTAACATTTATATTAAATTCCTGATGTTCAGGAATAACTCTCTTATAATTAGGAAACTGACCTTCTATTAAATTTGAAGATATCTTTTGATTGTCAAATTTTACAAATATAGATTTATCAGATACAGCTAAATATAAATTTCCTTCTCTGCTTGAAAGTTTTTTAATTAAATGGAGAATTTTTGTTGGAATAATTACCGGGTCAAAATCTTTAATTTCTGTACTTAAATCCTTTTTTATAAAGGACAATCTTCTGCCATCTGTAGCAACCATGGAAAGAGTACCTTCCTGATGTTCAAGATATACCCCATTCATAAAATATCTTGTTTCATCATCCGATACGGAAAATACAGTATGGCTTATCATATCAATAAGGTTGTTTTGTGGAAGTTCAAAGTATTTATCATCCTCAATTTCCTTAATTTCCGGAAATTTATCTGATGAAATACTTTTTAACTGGAAATTAATTTTTCCAAATACGGGATTTATCAACAATCTACCATCAGTAAGATTAAATTCTACATCTCCATCAGGTAAAGATCTGATAATACCTAGAAATTTATCACAAAATACTGTTGTACTTCCTGCCTGGGAAACTTCAACAGGTATTTGTGTTTCAAAACTCACTTTTAAATCTGTTGCCTTTATTTTTAATGTTCCATTATCTGCTTCCAGGAGTACATTAGATAAAATTGATAGTGAATTTCTTGATGAAATAATATCCTGAGCTATTGCTATTTCTTTAAGTATTACATTTTTATGACAGGTAAATTTCATTTTTTATCTCCTTTGTGACTAATAACTGGTCCTAATACTACGTATTCACCATTTTATCTTTCTTATTCTAATTATTAATAAATATAATAATAGTAATAGTATGCACTGTAGATATGTTAATATCTATTGTAAATTCACTGCATACAATATTTTACCGATCTTAATAACTTATATACCTTGTTAACAAATAACTAACATATTAACATCGATCCGTTATTATCCACCTAATAGTACTACTATATCAACAACTTTTTAAGACTTTGTTCCACTTTCTTTTGCTTTTTGAATAAGATTCCTGATATATGGTTCGATACTTGGATCAGCCTTCATTTTTGAGTCTACTCTCTGACATGCATGCATTACAGTTGTATGATCTCTACCTCCAAATTCCAGACCTACCTCTGTTGTAGAGTATTCTGTTAGTTCGCGGGTTATATACATTGCTACCTGTCTGGGGAATGCAATAGCTTTTGTTCTTTTTTTACCTCTAAGATCATTTGGTGTAAGATTAAAGTAGTCTGCTACTGTTCTTTGAATAACATCAATTGTAATATTATTAAGTTTAGGGTTGGAAAACATATCCTTTAACTGATGTTTTGCTATATCAACAGTTATTTCTTTATTCAGAAGGTCTGCATAGGCAATGAGTTTTGTAAGAGCTGCTTCCAGATCTCTGACATGAGTAGTAACATTCTGACATATAATTTCTATAACATCATCAGGAATTAATACATTTTTTTCCTCAACTTTTTTCTTTAAAATTGCTATTCTTGTTTCAAAGCTTGGAGGTATAAGGTCTACATTCAAGCCTCTTTCAAATCGGCTCTTAAGTCTGTCAGTAAGATTTTTTAATTCCGATACAGGGCGGTCACAGGTAAAAACCATCTGTTTATTGGAATCATATAAGGCATTGAAAGTATGAAAAAGTTCTTCCTGGGTTGCATCTTTTCCCTGAAGAAAATGGATATCATCAATAAGAAGAATATCAACCTTTCTGTATTTATTTTTAAACTGATGCTGCTTGTTTTCCTTAATTGACTGAATAAATTCATTTGTAAACTGTTCGGCTGTAACATAAACAATTCTTGAATCCTCAAAATTACTATAGACATACTTTCCAATGGATTGAATTAAATGAGTTTTTCCAAGGCCTACACCTCCATAGATCAAACAGGGATTATATGTTTTTCCAGGATTTTTTGCTATGGCAATGCATGCATTGGCTGCAAAGGAGTTATTGTCACCAACTACAAAGTTATCAAAACTATAATCCTGACTAAGATTAGGATAGCTTCTATTTGTAACAGGCAAAGAGGGTTTCTTTTTAGCTGCAGACTGTGTTTTTTTCTGTTTTGGATTGCTGCTGACTGGAGTAGTATTTATTTTTTTTATACTAAAATCAATTTCAATATTCGATCCCGAGAGATTATGAAGTATCTTTTCGATACCGGTTAGGTAGCGTTCTTTTACCTGGTCCCTGTAGAATGATGAAGGAACAGAAAGAATTATTTTTTTCTCTGTTGAGCCTGCATAGTCTATATTGTTAAACCACATTACAAACTCCTGCTCAGATAGCTCAGATCTTAGATGATTGAGGGTTTCTTTCCAAAAAATACTGTAATCCCAATTACTTTTACTCATTTTTTACTCACAAGTTATTAACAATTTGGAATAGCAATTACTGATAAACAACAATTGGAAAAATATCTCCAAAATGTTTAATCAAAAAAATAAAGATCGTAAAGTGTTATCCCGTAACAAATTAACAAAAATATACAATTGATTACTATTATCGGACTTTAATTCAAATACCTTAAGAAAGAAATTACAGGTATCTGACGACTTATCCACAGGCTATCAACAATATCTTTATCAGTTAACCTATTCTAATATAGAGATATGGAATTGACAAGACAGAAGTATATAATTCCAGTGTAAAGTAATTAATTTTACAGTTTAAACTTGTCTTTCCGGAAATATACCATCCTTTACTTTTTATTGTTAAAAAGGTATAGTAGCTTATTCTCTAACAACAGGTAGAAAATATATGGATAATAAATACTCAGCTGAACAAATTCAGGTTTTGAAGGGTCTGGAAGCGGTTCGCTTGCGCCCGGGAATGTATATAGGCACAACTGGTGCTGATGGTCTGCACCACCTCGTGTATGAAATAGTAGACAATAGTATAGATGAATCTCTGGCAGGTTACTGTAGTGAGATAATTGTTACTATCGAAAAGGGCAATATAATACGTGTTACCGATAATGGAAGAGGAATTCCGGTAAAAGAACATCCTGTCGAAAAGATCAGTGCTCTTGAAATAGTAATGACCAAACTCCATGCAGGCGGGAAATTTGATAAAGGCAGTTATAAGGTATCCGGTGGACTTCATGGTGTTGGAGTTTCTGTTGTAAACGCCCTTTCTGCCTGGTGTTCTGCAGAAGTTTACAGGCATGGTCATAAATATTTCCAGGAATATAATATTGGCAAGCCTTTGGAACCAGTTGTTATAACAGGAGATAGTGATAAAACCGGTACGATAATCCGCTTTAAAGCTGATAATTCAATTTTTGATATTACAGAATATAGTTTTGATGTTCTTTCGAATCGTCTGCGTGAACTTGCCTTTCTTAATAGGGGAATTAAAATTATTATTGAAGATGATAGACTTCCACAAAAGAGAGAAAAGGAATTTCAGTTTGATGGGGGAGTGAAATCATTTGTCAGCTATCTAAGTGAAAATAAAAATCCAATTCACAGTGATCCTATCTATCTGGAAGCTACCAGAGATGGTTCCGAGCTTGAAATTGCTCTTGAATATAATGAGGGATATACAGAGCATATCTACTCCTTTGTTAATAATATAAATACAAGAGATGGTGGTACACATCTGGCAGGTTTTAAAGCCGGTCTTACCAGAACCATGAACGATTTCTTTAAAAAATCAAAATTTTCAAAAAAAATGGACACTCCTCTTTCAGGTGATGATGTAAGGGAGGGGCTTACATCAGTTATATCCATAAAACTCCAAAATCCCCAATTTGAGGGACAGACTAAGGGTAGGTTGGGAAATTCTGAGGTTAAGGGGTTGGTAGAATCTCTAATTAATGAGCACTTAACCAGTTATTTTGAAGAGAATCCAAAGATTATTGATAAGATTCTGGATAAAGTTGTAGGTGCAGCCAGGGCCAGAATATCTGCGAGAAAAGCCAGAGATCTTACAAGAAGAAAAAGCTTTCTTGAAAGCGGAGGTCTTCCCGGAAAACTGGCAGATTGCAGTGAAAAGGATCCTTCTCTTTGTGAAGTTTACATAGTAGAGGGAGACAGTGCCGGGGGAAGTGCAAAGATGGGCCGGGACAGGAAGTTTCAAGCTATACTTCCCCTCTGGGGAAAGATGCTGAATGTTGAGAAAACAAGAGAAGACAGGGTTCTTGCAAACGAAAAACTTCAGCCTATTATTACAACACTTGGAGCAAGTGCCGGAAGAGAGTTTGATATTTCAAAACTAAGGTATCACAAAGTTATTATTATGGCAGATGCTGATGTTGATGGTTCCCATATCAGAACTCTTCTATTAACTTTCTTTTTTAGATATATGCCTGAGCTGATAGAGAATGGCCATGTCTATCTAGCTATGCCTCCTCTCTATAAGATTACCAGAGGGAAGAAAGTTTTTTATGCATATGATGATAATGAGAAAGATAAAATTTTCAGTCAATTTCCTGCAGAGGATGAATCTAAAATAGGTATGCAGCGATATAAGGGTCTGGGTGAGATGAATCCTGACCAGCTTTGGGAAACAACTATGAATCCCGAAAGCAGGCTTATGATGCAGGTAAAGCTTGAAGATGAGATTGAAGCCGATCATATGTTTTCCACCCTCATGGGTGAACATGTAGAACCAAGACGAAAATTTATAGAAGATAATGCACTTCTTGTTTCAAATTTAGATGTTTAGAATATAGAGACGCGATGCATCGCATCTATACAATCAGGAGTATTCGTGGATACAAATAGTGGGAAAATAATCCCTGTTCCTATAGAGGATGAAATAAAAGAATCTTATCTTAACTATGCCATGTCTGTAATTGTAAGCCGGGCTCTCCCGGATGTAAGAGATGGTCTAAAACCGGTACATCGCAGAATCCTTTATGCCATGAATGAGATGGGTCTGCGTTCGGATAAGACTTTTAAAAAGTGCGGAAGAATTGTAGGTGATGTACTGGGAAAGTATCACCCTCACGGGGACCAGTCAATATATGATGCCCTTGTTCGTCTTGCCCAGGATTTTTCCATGCGTTATCCGGTTATTAAACCACAGGGTAACTTTGGCTCTATAGACGGAGATCCTCCGGCAGCTATGCGATATACAGAATCGAAAATGGCGAAGATTGCTGATGAGCTGTTAAGGGATATAAAGAAAGATACAGTAGATTTTATTGCAAATTATGATGATTCCATGAAAGAACCATCAGTACTTCCAGGAGCTGTTCCATATTTACTTATAAATGGAGGCAGTGGGATTGCAGTAGGGATGGCAACTAATATACCTCCTCACAATCTATCCGAAATAGTGGATGCTGTAGAATCATATATTGATAATCCGGATATAACAATTCCTGAACTAATGGAATTTGTTAAAGGTCCTGATTTCCCAACTTTTGGGATAATTTATGGCAGACAGGGAATTAAAGATGCATTCGAAACCGGTCGGGGTAAAATTGCAGTAAGAGCCCGGGTAAGACTTGAGATTACAAAAACAGGTAAGGATGTAATTATTGTTACAGAGCTTCCTTATCAGGTTAACAAAGCAAATTTGGTTATCAGAATTGCTGAACTTGTAAAAAACCGAAAAATTGAAGGTATTTCGGATTTAAGGGATGAGTCTGACCGAAACGGTATGCGTATAGTAATTGAACTGAAGCGGGGAGCTATTGTAAGAGTTGTTCTTAACCGACTCTTTTCCCATACAGCTATGCAGCAGAATTTTAATGTAAATAATCTGGCATTGGTTAATGGAAAGCCTGAGCTTTTAAACTTAAAACAGATGATCCATTACTTTATACTTCACCGTGTTGATGTTGTTACAAGACGGACCAAATTTGAGCTTGCGAAAGCAGAGGAAAGAGCGCATATACTTGAAGGTCTGAAGATTGCTCTGGATAATATTGATGAGGTAATTAAAATCATCAAGGAATCCAGTGATGTTTCAATTGCCAGAGAAAATCTCATGGCGAGATTTAAGTTTACTGAGCGTCAAACACAGGCTATTCTGGATATGAGGCTGCAGAAGCTGACAAGTCTTGAAACTCAAAAGATTCTGGATGAATTAAAAGAAATTCTTGCATTGATAATCTACCTGAAAGATCTTTTGTCTGATCAAAAGAAGATACTGAGTGTTATTAAAGATGAAACTCTGGAATTAAAAGATAAATATGGTGATGAGAGAAGAACAGAAATTATAGCTGATGAAGTAGAACAGCTTAAT
Source organism: Spirochaetaceae bacterium (assembly GCA_030600745.1). Lineage (GTDB taxonomy): Bacteria > Spirochaetota > Spirochaetia > B11-G9 > B11-G9 > JAJRQE01. Next base: position 22,196 of record JAUVLL010000005.1, read on the forward strand.
ATTGAAGATCTTATTGAAAAAGAAGATATGGCAGTTCTTATATCCAACAAGGGTTTTATAAAGAGAATTGCAGTATCAGCCTACAAAAATCAGGGAAGGGGTGGTAAAGGTGCCTCATCTGTCAAACTAAAAAATGAAGATTTTCTTGAACATGTATTTATTGCCTCAACCCACGACTATATTTTATTTGTAACAAGTGCTGGAAAAGCATATTGGATTAAGGTTCATGAAATTCCAGAGGCTTCCAGAGCAGCCCGGGGTACACAGATAAAGGCATTACTGGATATTTCTGCTGATGAGGAAATAAGTTCTGTTGTTTCCCTGAACGGGTTTACTGAAGATAAGTATATTTTCATGGCAACAAGCAGGGGTGTTGTAAAACGTGTAAAGACCCATGATTTTAGGAATGCCAGAACCAGGGGAATAATTGCGATTAAACTGGATGAGGGTGACAGGCTGGCGTCTTCTGTACTAACCACCGGGAATGAGGAAGTGATAATAATTACAAGATCCGGCAGTGCTCTTAGATTCAATGAGAAACTTGTAAGATCTATGGGCAGAGCTACAAGGGGTGTCCGTGGTATACATCTTAAAAATGATGATGAACTTGCCGGTATTCTGCGAATAATAGAAAACAATAAAATTCTGGTAATAACAGAGAATGGTTTTGGTAAGAGAGTTGAATATGATAAATTTGCACCCCACGGACGTGGTACAGGCGGCCAGAATGTCTACAAAACAGATGAAAGAACAGGTGAAATAATTGGGGTTCAGGATGTTAATGAAAACGATGACCTTGTGTGTATAACATCTCAGGGAAATACAATTAAATTAAACGTTTCCCAGATATCAATTCAGGGGAAAAACACCCAGGGGATTGTTGTTGTAAACCTGAACAAACCAAACGTAGTTGTCAGTGTGGCAAGGGTTATCAACGATAAAGACGCGTAGGGGCACGATTTATCGCACCTGTGTGATTGTTCTATCCCAATGTTTCACGTGAAACACTATTTGTATTTATTTATAACCTTTTCCATTTTTTTCCACATGGCATCCTTTTCTGGTGTTGTTAAAAAGGTGGCATAAAGGTTCTTCTTTATCAAATCAAAGATTTCAGGTAGAGAAAAGATATTATTGTTCAATAAATTCAAATATTCATCTATCAGTTCCATTCCGAATATTGTGGGATCATCTGTATTTACTGTAACATACATACCTTTGTCGTAAAACTTTCTGATTGGATGATCTTTATATGATGATACGTATTTTTTAGTAAATATATTGCTCATTGGACATATTTCAAGGGGCAGTTGAGATTTTTTAAGATAATTCATAAGCTTTTTATCCTGGATTGCACTTATGCCATGACCAATTCGTAGTACCTGCAAATCTTTGATAGCCGACCAGATTGATTCCGGGCCGACATCTTCACCAGCGTGAGCTACAACCTTAAGCCCGGCATTTCTTGCCATTTCAAAAACCGCTTTGTAGTCCTTCGCCGGGCCTTTGCTCTCCGCACCACCAAGACCTATACCGATAATGGAAGGTTTCCTGTGTTTTAGGACAAGATTCAAATTATTCATGGCATTTTCAGAGCCGAAACTTCTGGAAACATCTATTAGAAACTTAATTTCTATACCATCTTCTTTTTTAATTTTTTCAGCGTCATGATCAAGATAATCCATCATTACATCAAAAGAGAAGCCGTTTATTAAAAACTTTGAAGGAGCAAAAAATACTTCTGTGTAGATAATATTATTACGTTTAAGGTACTCTCTGGCATCATTCATCTGAAGAGTTAAATCAATCTCTTCTCTATAACAGTTCTGAATTACATTCAGGAACAGATCAATGAAATCATCCAGATTTTTTACCTTAAATCGGTTAATAATATCCTCACGATTACTAATTCCTGGAATTTCCAACTTATGTTTTTGAATAAGCGACCAAATAGTGTCTACACTTGCCATACCTTCCAGATGAAGATGTATCTCTGTTTTAGGAATGGAAAATAAAATATTTCTGTAGTCTTTTGAAGCTGGTTTTTTTATTTGCATTTTCCTTTCTTCTATTAGTTCAATGCTTAATCCGGATAACCCTATAATAGGTTTCTTTACTGATTAACGGCAACTAACACTAAAATCATTAACAAAGTTTAGGTGATACTATCTATACATACAAATAGTAGTAAACATCTACTGACAATTCTACTACATAATAAATTTATTACAATAAATATTTTAAAAAAAAGACCCTCATGGCAGAGGGCCGGGAAATATCTATCAGTTCGATTTTGGGCTATCCGGTATCTTTTTGATTAATTATTGGATTAAACAAAGAGACGGTCTGGGCTAAACTGCTTCTACTGATGTAACTTCTGGAATAATATCCCTGAGGTACTTCTCTACACCCTGTTTAAGGGTTATCTGTGACATAGGGCATCCAAAGCAGGCCCCTGTAAGTCTGACCTCTACTACCCCATCTTCTCTGTAGTTAACAAATTCAATATCTCCGCCATCTGCCTGGAGTGATGGACGGATATCATCAAGAGCCTGTTTTATTTTATCTATCATTATAATCTCCTTAGGAAGCATAGGCGAGCAGCAACGAAGTTGCGACCAGCCTTAGGTTGCATAGGCGAGCAGCAACGAAGTTGCGACCAGCCTTTGGTTGCTGAGATCGTTCCTCGGTGCAAGCACCTGCGGTACGACTCATTGCCGAGCAGCCTGCCGAAACAATACTTAAATAGTAGTGTATAGTCAAGTAAAAAGAAGAACCTCTTATCAATTAGGAATTTGCGGTGTGGCCTTTTTTCACGATTGCATGGCGATTTGCGCACATGAAAATAGATATATTGTAGTTATTAGGCATAATAAAATGCTTAATATGAGTACAGCGCAAATAGCCGTCAATGTTT
>JAUVLL010000164.1 GCA_030600745.1 Spirochaetaceae bacterium
CATCTGGATCATCGGAAGGTACCTGTATAAATTGACCAGCAGGGAGTGCTTTAACTCCTATCATCCAGAATTTCCCATTTTCAGATTTATTAGCAACAAAACCATTAATAGAGTCATCCAATGTAACTGCATCTTCCCACATTGTATTAAAACGGGAACGAATAGCAGAAACCTCTTTAGAAGTTGTAGTAATTAAACCTGCTTCAGGATTACTTCCAGGATTATCTTCTGTACCAAATCCTCCACCTGTAAGGTTGAAAGAGCCCATCATTGCCCATTTTGTTCCTGCTGCATATAGTTTTGCATGGTGATGAGTTGAATATTTCCACTTTACATCTGAATCTTGAGCATCCTGAAGGTTCTTTATAAATGAAAATACTCCACTATCTGTTATTTTAATATCTGTTGGTGAGCCAATTCTTAATAAAAGCCTGAGTGTTACTTTACCATCCTTTATTCTTTTTTGAACTTCCGGTCCCAATACATATCTTAATTTATCAGATCTTATCCAACCTGAACTGATAATTAGTTCACCTGATTCAATATTTTTAAATGCTTCTACAAGGGGAAGAAGGTTTTCTTCATTTGATGTAATGTAATTCATACATTTTTCTCCATTATTTTAACTTAATGTTAGCATAATACAAATAGTATGACATAAGATGTCCCAGGTTATAAAATTTTTATGAATATCTATTTTTTGTTTCAGTAAACCATTCTTTCGCTTTTTGCCTCAATTCTTCTGGTTCAAGAATCTCCGCTTCCGGTCCCCACTTAGAAATCCAATAGAGAGTTTGGGACTGCTGATTACTTGTATATCTTAAAATAATACTACCATCCTCTTGTTCTTCTATTTCCTGATTGGGATGCCAGGAACGTTCCTTAATTACTGAAGCAATTGATGGAAAGAATTTAATTGCAATTTTCACTTTTTCTTCTGTTGCAAAAACACCAAAAGAGGGATCTATATAATCTTCAGGGGAAAAAATTTCTGGATAAGTAAATTTATCCTTATGCATTTTACATGCTTTCATTCTTGAAAGTGCATAAACACGTATCTTATTATCTCTATGAGACCTGCTTAAGAGATACCATTCACCCTTTTGTCCTATAAGATGCAAAGGATCGATTTTTCGAATAACTGTTTTTTTATGTCCAGGTGACTGATATTTAATTTCCAGGCAACAACCCTTTTCCATCCCAGCCTGAACACTTGACCAAATTTCAGAGTTTATCCCTGTAACAGGTTCTGGAATAACTGAGAAATTTGATACAAGCTCTTTTGAGTTAATGCTAACTTTGTCCGGCAGATATCTTTGTAAACCATCAAAGATATTCTGAAGTCTTTCATAAAAAGGACTGTTACGATAACTTGAAAGTGCTCTATCTATAACAAGCAGAGATAAAATATCTGCTTCAGTAAGCTTCATTGATGGTAAATTATATGATTCAGCACTGTAGAAGAATCCTTTCCTACTTGAATCATATTCGATAGGAGCATCTTGATTTCTTAACCATTCTATGTCTCTTAAAAAAGTTTTTGAACAAAAATCTTCCCCGGTATCTTCAAGATAATCTGCTGCCAGTTCTTTTGTAGAGGGATAATCCTTTTTATATCTTAAACGACGATCAATATAAGCAACTCGTTTACTTATTGCTAAATAACTCATATTTGAACTATATAACAGCAGGTAAATAAGTCAAGAGGGATTTTAATTTATAAAAGCCTGAGAAATACTATCCTCAGGCTTTATATAATTTATTTAATAGTAATATAGATATTCTTATCAGCAACAATTTTTAATTTCCAAATTCCTTCTTCAATTCTCTCGGAAGATACCTCAAAAACATCTGCTCCATTTGCAGAAATCCCCGGATTTAATTCTGATAAGACCTTTTCATCTAAATCCAATTCAGTTGCATATGACATTGAGGCTCCTGAATCGGTTTTGTATTTTACATCATTTGAATCATACAAATAGAAGCTTGGAGTATCAAACATTCCCATAGGTTCATCTGAAATATTTTTGTAAGTATATTGGAGAGCTACATAAATACCTCCAGATGCAGGTTCAGAATTAGAATATTCATTTCCTACCTTTTTTAGCTTCTTTATAGAAGTAACTGTAATTTCAAAATCATCTGTAGTTACTGTTTCATTTATTTTTGCAGTAATTGTACTTGAACCAGAAGCGCTAGATCCTGCTGATACTCCATCGACTGCCATCCAAATAATTGCTATACCTATCAGGATCACAGCAAGACAACCGAGAGGTTTATTGGGTTTTCTTTTATTTCTCGCTCCACAAGATGGACATGTTTCTGCCTTACTACTAATTTCTGCTCCACATTCTTTACATTTTTTTAATGCCATATACTTTCTCCTTCTGGATTATTGATATGCTTATCCTACACCCAAACATAGAACAGTACATGTCCTATGATAGGATTTTTTGATAAATAGATTTTATAATATTTAGACCCTAAACATTTACTTCATTTAAAATACTTTCATATCATAATTCCCCAAAAAGAGATCTTGACAGATTATTCCCTCTTCTCTATAGTAAGGTACAAGTTAAAACATAAAAAAAGGAGACGTACATGAGAATCAGTAGTAAAGCATTTTATGCACCTGCTTGGTCGTTCGCATACTCACTGCTCGGCAATGCATCCTATACTGCCCTTAATGGGAATCTTGTGTCCGTGGAATATTTGAGTGGAGCTTTTAGATAGGCTAAAGACCAAAAATTAGTTAATCCACCGCGGACACCTTACAGGTTCCGCGGTTTTTTTTGCGGAAATCACCCATAGCAAACCGGATACAGGAGGCCGGATGCTTTGAGACAATATACAAAAAAAATTAAACAACTGCTTCTTCTAATTGGAAAATCAAAATGGATTTATATTGGAGCGCTAACTGCCATTGCCGGTGAGGTAGCTGCCGAATCTGTTGGGAATCTTGTAATACGCCATATTATTGATAATGTTCTTCTGGAAAATCGCGGAATGACACTGATTATCCTATTCACGTTTATGTTTGGGGGAGTATCTCTTTTTAGAGCCATCTTCAGTTTTCTGGAAGGCCAGGGAAAAGCAAAAGTTTCAGAGACTATTGCAAGGAATATTCGTAACCAGATGTATGATCATATACAGCATCTCTCTTTTAAATACCATGACAATGCTCAAACAGGAGAACTGGTACAACGGGCAACATCAGACGTAGATGCTGTTCGAAGATTTTTTGCCGAACAGGTTCCTGGAATTATCAGAATAGGACTACTGTTTATAATAAATTTTGTCATCCTGTTAGTACTGAATGCTAAACTTGCTTTACTGTCAATTATTGCCGTTCCTCTTATAGCTTTTATATCCATATTTTTCTTTAAACAAATATTCAAAGCTTATGATGATTTCCAGGACCATCAGGGGAAAATGACTGCGAGGATTCAGGAGAATCTGTCTGGAATAAGAGTAGTAAGATCTTTTGCACGACAGGATTGGGAAAAGGATAAATTCGAAAAAATAAACAGTACCCAACGGCAGAAAGGAATGACACTTCTTATTCGCCACACTCTTTACTGGCCCATTGCACATACTATATGCGGTATGCAATTTGTACTTACAATTCTTATCGGGTCAATAATGGTAATTAACAAAACTATGACTCCAGGAACTTTTATTGCATTCTCAACAATGGTAAATGCTCTCATCTGGCCCCTTCAGGAACTTGGAAGAACTATTACAGAGCTCTCAAAAAGTTTCGTATCCTTTAACAGGATAAGTGAAATTATGAGTACGGAAAAAGAAGAACTCCATTCAGGGAAAATACATGGTGATGAAAAAATAAGAGGTGATATTGAAATTAAAAATCTGTCCTTTGCCTATAACAAAGATGTACCTGTACTTAATAATATCTCATTTAAATGCAGTGCTGGAGAAAAGATTGCTCTGGTTGGAGCTACTGGTTCAGGAAAATCAACTCTGGTCAATCTCCTTCCAAGAAATTATGAATACCAGGAAGGAGAAATACTCCTGGACGGCAGACCATTAAATAATTACAGCCGTCATTTTTTACGAAAAAATATAGGAATTGTAGAGCAGGAACCATTTTTATTCTCAACAACTATTAAAGAAAATATCAGTTACAGTCTGGAAAGAGAAGTCTCTATGGATGAAATTATTTCAGCTGCAAAAGCAGCTGCCATACATAACTCAATTATGGACTTTCCTGAAGGCTACAATACAATGGTAGGAGAAAAAGGAGTAAGTCTGTCCGGCGGACAAAAACAAAGAATTACTATTGCAAGAACAATTCTTAAAGATCCGGCAATTCTAATTCTGGATGACTCAACATCGGCAGTTGATGCAGAAACAGAGGAAAAGATAAAGAGTGCACTTGAAAAACTTATGGCAGGCAGGACCAATTTTATTATTGCCCATCGTATACAGACATTGAAGATGGCAGACAGGATACTTGTAATAAAGGAGGGGGGAATTGTCCAGAAAGGCACCCATCAGGAGCTGGTAAAAACGGATGGTTTTTATAAGCAGGTTTTTACTCTTCAGACTGAAATTGAAGAAGACCTGCAGCAGGAACTGGCCGAAGCAGAACATGCGGGAATAATATTATGAAAGAAAAAAATACAGGAACAATAATTAGAATATTAAAATTAACACGCCCTCACTGGAAACTATTTGCAGGATTTACTTCAGCAATCATGTTTACAGCTTTCCTGGATAGTCTTGGAACATATATTACCAAACTAATTATTGATGACGGAATTTTAGCTGAAAATCTGGATAAGGTCATTTACTACTGTAAACTCTATGGAATTGTATATCTGGTAAACAGCATAAGTTTTTTTATATTTATATACTGTGCAGGACGCCTGGGAGAGTGGATTCAGTATGATCTTAGAGAAAAACTGTTCAACCATATACAGGAATTGTCTTTTTCATTTTTTGACAAATCTTCCACCGGCTGGCTACTATCCCGAATTACATCTGATACTGAGAAAATGGCAGATCTTGCAACATGGATGTTACTTGATGCCATCTGGGCTTTTTTCAATATTACAATAGCTCTGGTTTTTATGGCAATGATCAATACAAAACTGGCTTTAATTATGGCAATAATATTACCTTTACTGGTTTTTACTGCCTCGAAATTCAAAACTCATATTTTGGGAGAATATAGAAAAGCCCGTAAGATGAATTCAAAAATTACTGCAGCTTATAATGAAAGTTTTACCGGTGTAAAAATTGTAAAAGCCCTGACCAGAGAAAAGATGAACCTTAGAAATTTTGGAGGACTTACAGGAGAGATGTATAGAACTTCATTCAGAGCAGCATGGCTGTCGGCTCTCTTTCTTCCTGCTGTACAGTTAATTATAACCCTTGCTCTGGGAGCTATTTTGTGGTTTGGAGGATGGCAGATACAATTGGGAGAACTTACTATTGGGGGACTCCGTGCCTTTATTGGTTTTATTACTTTTATGCTCTGGCCAATTCAGGATCTGGCTAGGGTTTTCAGCGGAATGCAGCAGTCTATAGCCGGAGCAGAACGTGTTTTTGATCTTCTTGATACTCCTTCGGATATTGAAGAAAAGGATGGTGCCCTGAAGCAGGCAAACTTTAAAGGGGAAGTAAGGTTTGAAAATGTAAACTTCTGGTATAAAGAAAATAATCCTGTTCTAAATAATTTTAATCTGACCATAAAACCAGGTGAAACTGTGGCTATAGTTGGTCCCACAGGAGGTGGTAAAACAACTATTGCAAACCTGCTTTCCAGATACTATGAACCCGTAGAAGGTAATATTTATATGGATGAATGTGACTACAGGGATTACACACAGAAGGCACTTCAGAGCAGAATTGGAGTAGTTCTGCAGAAACCTCATTTGTTTTCCGGCACCGTTAGAGAAAATATCGAATATGGAAACCCGGATGCTGCCTTTGAAGAAATAGTTCAGGCAGCAAAAGCAGCACATTCATATAATATGATTATGTCTCTGCCTGATCAGTGGAAAGAAATGGTAGGAGAAGAAGGAACACTCCTTTCCCAGGGTCAGAAGCAATTAATTTCTTTAACCAGAGCTATTCTTGCCAACCCTGATATTCTTATTATGGATGAGGCTACAAGCTCTATAGATACTTTGACAGAGAAGAATATTCAGCATGGAATTGAAGCACTCCTTGCTGACAGGACAAGTATTATAATTGCTCATCGGCTGTCTACAATTAAAGATGCAGACAGAATACTGGTAGTAGAAAATGGAAAAATAACTGAAGAAGGAAATCATAATAAACTGTTAACTAATAAGAAGCACTATTATGAACTGTATACCAGTCAGTTCCGCAAGGAAAGAACTGCAGAGATAGTTATGCTGAAATGAAATTGAACAGATTGCTAGTAGCAAGGATAGTGCTAAAAAAAGATTGGTATTTCATATTTATTGTGTTATATTAGGGTAATATAATAAATTATAGGAGCTACATATGAAAAAAATTATTGTTTTACTCGTGCTGTTAAGTGTTCTAACTATGGGTGCGTTTGCTGAACAAGCAGATTATTTTACATTTACAATGGGATCTGGAAGTGGTTATGACATCGTTGGTTCGAATATTATTGGTGGAACTGTTTTTGGAGTAGATTATACATTTAACAGTGGATTTACAGGCGGTTTTAAGTATTTTAGTATTGATGGAAATGACATACAGGTTATTAACATGACTATGGTTCCAGCAGATAAAATGACTCTATCCGTTTATTCTGGAACTGAAGCCCTTACCGCTGATCCGACAGTAGGAATGGGATTCGGTTATGAGATTTTTTCAAAAAAAGATGCTCTATTTTCAAGTTTAACCATAAATATAGATTGGTTTGCTACAACACCTGCAGCTAGTACTTACGATATTGCCGATGGTGGTGTAATTCTTTTCGGTCTAAGAACTCAGGTTGGTCTTTAGAATCTAAATATTCTATACAAATCTGCCCTCCCATTGTTACGGGAGGGCTTTCCTTAAAGTTACAACATTAAGTGTCCAATCATCCTTTCGGGATGAAATATAATATAGCATTAGTTCGTGACGGATGTAGATTTGATACATCGATCACTTGTTACAGAATATTTCTACATACCGTCCTTTGGGATCCAATTTTACGAGTTCTGAATGTTCTGCTGAATATTCACCTGGCTTCCCCGGAGCAACAGTGTTAAGAATCTTATAATACCCGAAAAATGTTGCAAAAAGGTGCAACTATGGCATAATTTATCTGCAAAAAGGTGCAGAAATGATTATCCTCTCTATATGGCAATGTTTTTGTAACTGGAATACGCTGGAATACGCTTTAAGAAAATACCCTCATTAAAATTATCTGGAGATAAA
>JAUVLL010000373.1 GCA_030600745.1 Spirochaetaceae bacterium
GGATGATGGATAACTTCGGGCAGATTTCTCAAACAGCGCAAATTCATAAGGAATTCGGTATGGAGGGACTCTATGTCTGGCGTGGTGTTGAGATGGATCCGGAAGATGTTCATTCAGAGTTTTTGTGGGAATCTCCGGATGGAACAAGTATCCCCTCTATCTATCTGCTCGACAGTTATCGGAATGTAATGCGTCTTGCTGAATACGATAAAATAATGAAACAGCGGGTCTATGCCGAAGTAGCTAAACTGGAGCCATTCACAACAACAAAAAACATTCTGCTTATGAATGGATATGATCAGGAGATGGTCCCTGATGATATCCAGCCCTTTATTAAGGGTGGGCAGATGGATTCTGAAGATCTGACTGTTTTTCAGAGCAGTCCTGAAAGATATCTGGATGAAGTGATGGAAGAGAAGCCATCCTTAAAAACTTTAAAAGGCAGTTTATACAGCGGGAGGTTTATTGCAGTCTTTCCCGGTGTTATGTCAGCCAGGATGTATCTGAAGCTTCAGAATGATGATCAGCAGAAAGCGCTTGAGAAAAGGGCCGAACCCCTCTCCACTCTTGCCTGGGCTCTGGGAGGAGAATATGATGGACAGCTTATCACTGAATCCTGGAAGACCCTTCTAAAAAATCATCCCCATGACAGTATCTGCGGAGTAAGTATAGATGATGTCCACACTGATATGGAGGATAGGACCAGATTTGTCAATCAACTGACATCTTCACAGATTGAGAAGAAACTTAGGGAGTTGACCGGGTTAATAAATACTACTGATGTAAAAGACGAAGAAGTTAAAGTTGTTTTTAATACAGGCTTTTATAGAAGAAAAGAGACTATAACCTTCGGAGATGAAACTTTCTTTGTAAATTTGCCCCCAATGGGATATAAAGTTATTGAAAAATCTTCCAAACCGGATTCTGATCTGATACTGAATGGATATACTGTAGAAAATTCTTTGATTATACTTTCCATCAATTCTAATGGTTCATTTAACATAACGCAAAAAAACACAGGCAGGGTTTTTGAAAATCTTGGGATACTCGAAGACAGAGCGGACACAGGGGATGAGTATAATTATTCATACCCGGATTCTGACTCCATTATAACAACATCAGGTGCTAAAGCAGAAATCTCAATAAGTAAAAAAAACAGCTGCCGTGTTGTCTTCAGGATTAAAATTGAAATGGAACTTCCCGAATCGGATGCGAATAATCATACGGAACGAAGTAAGGTCTTAAGGAAACTACCTATTGTAACTTATATTACAGTAGACGCCGATTCTCCGCTTGTTAAGTGCAGAACTGTTATTCGAAACACTGTAAAAGACCACATAATGAGAGTGCTGTTTCCAACGAATATAAAAACTGATCGTTCATATGCAGGAAGTCCTTTTGATATTACAGAGAGACCGATTCATATTGAGGATTATGATGAATCCTCAATTCCGGAAGATGTAAGAAAGGTCATAGTCGGTGCCCGGGAGGCAAAACCGAATACAATTTTTCTAAACAGGGAGTTTGTGGATCTGAATGATGGTGAATGCGGCCTTGCTGTTTTATCCAAAGGTCTGCCTGAGTATCAGGTGATCGACGGGGACAATAAAATTGCCCTGACCCTGTTTAGATCTGTCGGCTGGGTAGCAAAGGATATTAACTCCAGGATAGGGGACGCCGGGCCTATGATCTATACTCCTGGAGCACAGTGTTTACGCGAAATGTCATTTGAATATGCTGTTTATCCCCATGAGGGAGATGTACACAAAGGCAATGTCTGCCGGGAAGCCGATATTTTTAATTCACCGGTTATACGACTGGCTGCAGACAGACATGAGGGTGTGCTAGGTAAAGAGCAATCATTTTTTAATTTAACAAGTGAAGGGAACAGTTTTAAAGTGACTTCCTGTAAAAGAAGTGAAGATGGCAAGTCGGTAATTATCAGGGGTTATAATTCCAGTGAAACCGGGGTAGATGTCCAATTGGAATCATTTTTCAGGATACAGAAAGCCTGTTTTACTGATCTCCTTGAAAGAGAGAAAGAAGAGCTGACCGTAGAGGGGAAGATCGTTCCGTTTAAAGTTGCCCCCAGGAAAATTATTACTATGAAAATTGATATTGATCGAATGGATTTTTCCTCATCTTTATACAGGACTGAGATACTGGAAGATGACAGAGTAAATGAAGATTTTGGTAATTATAAGTACTGCCCTTCCGTAACAGAGGAGGACCTTAGAAGTGAAAAACTCCGGGCAGAGAAGATGGAAGGGGGTCTCGATAACCCTATGACGGCAAGAACAGTCCTTGAGGCGCAGTTATCTGCAATACTTACACAGAATCGTTTAAATGAAATAGAGACTAAAGATCTTGGGTACAAACTAAATGAGGCGAGGGTTCAGCGGAGGGTATTTGATTATATAAAGGAATATGAGGACCGGACTACTCAATCGTAACCGCTGTAGGAGTCTGTCTTTTCTATAAGCAACAGTGCTTTTTTCTCGTCTTTTTCTGATAATGCAGCAAGCAGCTGGTTGTGGTATAGGGTAACTTTTTCTCTGACGCCTTTCCCCTGGTAGAAC
>JAUVLL010000187.1 GCA_030600745.1 Spirochaetaceae bacterium
AGATGAAGTCTCTAAAGGATTTTTATCACCCCTGGACCCTCACATCAATAGTCGTATGAGAAGAGATAAAATCGAACCGGATGACCCGAAACCTACAGGTGGCAGGTTATTTGAAAGTAATACCATTGCAGGAGGATTCTAATGGATAATTTAAGACATTTTTTCGGATTAAAAAAAGATCCCTTTCCTCAGAATATTCCTGTTAGAGATTTATATCCGCTCCCATCACTCGCACCACTTGAAAAAAGAGTATTCTTTGCCATAGAACAAAAAGCCATTTCTGTTATCACTGGGGATGTTGGTGCCGGTAAATCAACATCCTTGCGATATGTCATGAGTAAATGTCATACCAGTGAATATCATCAAATTCCAATTGTCGGAGGTGCTTACAGTCTGATGGAATTGTACAGGCAAATCCTTCTTTCTTTTGGAGTCCAATTTCGTTCTTACCAAATTTCTGTTATTATTAAGCAGATCCGAGAATTGTTATTGGAAATAGTTTCACGGAAAATGATCCCTTTGCTTATTATTGATGAAGCACACCTTCTGAAGCAGAATGTTTTTACTCAGCTTCATACTTTGATACAATTTGAATATGATTCACAGCCAGTAATGCCGGTAATCCTTTGTGGGCAGGATCTTCTTTTGGATCATCTTATGGCCAACAGTGCAAGACCTCTTGCTTCCCGTGTTTTAGGAAGATCTCATCTGGAAGCACTTAGAAAAGAAGTTATGGTTGAATATTTGGAACATCATCTAAAGCTTTCTGGCTCTACAAAAAGTATATTCTCTGATGATTCTATTTTTGCTATCCACCAAAGCTCCGGTGGATTATTAAGGAAGGCCAATTTTCTTGCTAAAACCGCCATGATGGCTGCGGCCATGGAGGAAAATCATCTGGTTACTCCGGAGCATGTTCGTATTGCTGCGACAGAGATTCTTTGATTTTTTTTGCCCGTCCAATTTGGACGGGTTTTATTTGGTCTAAAATAATTTTCCATTTTGTCCAACTCAACGTGCAACGGTTTGGTTAATTTAATTTGCGAAATTACATCATTGTTCCCTCTCGGTGTTTAGCCTAATAAAACAAATTCCCGGTCCGATTGGAAAGGCAGGCCCGGAACCGTGAAAGGTAGTGGCAGTTGTTATTTGATCTCATTGGTTGAACTGGAATCAAATTCTTTTGGTTGAAGCAGTCGAATAGCTGTTTAGTGAGCTTGCGAACGACTTACCCGGACGGTTTTGGGCTTCATAGCCGATGGTACAGGATGAATTACTGGAGTTCCGGGAATGGTCAGACGCTGTATGCCGAGGGGGGAGTTGGTTTAGAGGCGAAGGGAAGGAGCAAGGGCAGCGTTGTGGTTTGATGGTTTCTGTTTTGGAAGAATTGTGGCTGTTATGGTTGGGGGTGGTTGTTTTTGGGTTTTGTGGTTGCTGTCTTTGCGGGGGGAACTGAGCCGGAGGCGGCGGTTACGGGGGGATACTGGGCCACGGGTTGAGTTTGGATGGGGCCCTAAGTGCCGTATAATAGGGTTAGAAAATGATAGTGTATGCAATATTGTGGGCAGAATGTTGAAAAATGTTGTGGGAATGGGCAAGACAACACTTCCAATGATAGAAAATACGTAAGTATTCAGTAAACCCGTCTACTCACATAATTCAGCACGGAACTGTTTTTCAAGAGGATATAGAAAAATATCCTTGATTTGAACAGCATTTAAATGTTTTCGGTCAAGTTTTCCCCTCCCCTGAGTCTGGCCTACATGTATCCAGTTAGCAGCCTTGTAACAAGTTCCACGAAAACGCCTGCTTTCTACAAAGGTTTCAAGCAGGACCGGACGGTACTCATAACGATTAAACCAATCATTCTGAATTTGATTTGCTACTCCCGCAAGAATCTTTGAAGCAAGATTTTTTGATTTCACCCAGGGGAGAATAAGAAAACGTGCATTGTTCACAATCATGTGAAGGTTATTCACACGACTATCTCTGGTCCAGCCGATATACCCATCCCTTGGAGCTACACTCCATGCCGCTGCTCCAAAACCCAATGCAGCAAGAATAGTCTCCCCACTTTTTACCAGATACCGGATTTGTGCTCCGGGCAGAGGTTTGTATCCAAGATAATGATAACGCTCTATAAGTTCATTCCAGAAAGAAGAGTCTTCTTTTGACGAAACTATTTGAAAATATAAGTTTCCAAGCTTTCCGGCAGGAAGCAGGATTTCAATACCCTGATCAGAACGTGATGTTTTTTTTGGTTTTATCTTTCCATTTCCGTTTTTCTTCCGGGGAGGCGGAAGGGTGATCAGTCCATCCCTATGCATTCGAAGCATCGCAACTCGACAGGACATATCCTTTAGACCGTTGTCAGGACGCAGCCATGACATTTCCCTGCATACTTTCCTAGACAAAGCGAGTCGGTGTAATTCAGGATGTGAAGCTATGAGATTCCTTATCCAGTCCATTTCTTCAGATGTAAAATCTCTTCCGCTATAGCGGAAAGTTTCAATAGCAAATACAGAGCTCATATTGTTTCCTTAAGATAGTGTTAGAGAGGCTTTCTGTTCTTGCGATAGATTCCATGGGAGAAATCTTCCCGGATTTTCCGGGGCACACCCCTTATTTCTGGCACATTCATCAAAATATGAGAAAAGAAACAATCTCGGGTTTATCTTGTTTAAAAGGAGAGTTTGAAAAATGCTGAACATCACCTGAGTTAATGTACCACTCCAGACAGCGCCGCTTCCATAGTAGTTCTTTCTACCGACAACGGGATTTCTCAAACACCTCTCAGCTTCGTTATTATCCATCGGGATTTCAGGTTGATCTACAAATATTGTAAGACCTTTCCAGTGATTCCTTAAACTTGTAAGCGCTTTTCTTTTTAGCTTATGCAGCTCCTCATCTGATAGTTCTTCATTGCATTTTTGTTCTATCTTTAAAAGAGCTTTTCGTAATTTTCGATCTTTCTCTTTAAAGACTTTGTGGTCTCCTCTAACTTCGAGTCGTTCCCTATTCATTTTAAAAAGATCATTTATATCTTCGACCCACATGGTTCCCCATGCCTTGAGCCTTTTATTTCCATCTCTGATTCGAATAAAATCACGTCTTACATGACTCCAGCAGAAGGCGACAGAGATTCCATCGCCCAGTGTTTTATAGACGACATATCTGTCTGCGCTTATAATTCCTACCGAATCTTCTCCAAGATGAGCTTTCGGAACTTCGGCTGATCGTGAAGGGTCAAGTACATATACACATGTATCATGAGTTACCATGACCCATAGCCACCACCTAAATCCTTTTTTCCCTTCAATTTCTTCAAAAACTTTCCAACGTGTTTCATCCATATGCCAGTGTCTGGCAGATCTGTTTCTTTCCAGGATAAGAGCATATAGAGGCATAAGTAATTCTACCATACGCTTTATGTTTCCGGTAAGAGTTCCGCCTGAAACTGAAAATCCTTCAAGTTCCAGCTTTTTCCTTATTCGATAAACAGGAGTTCCAAATTGAAATTTTTCCATAAGGAGTCTAACAATAAATTCTTTTGAAAGCATCCCTTTGGGGATAAGTTTTGGAGGAAGCGGTGCTGAAATAATTCCCGGGATAATTCCACAATTACAAGAGGGCTTATACCGTTTCCGTTTATGAATAAGTCTCTGAAGAATAACCTCCCAGTCTATTTCTTCTGAATCTTCGGTACCTGGGAAAACAATATAGGGTTTTCCACAATTGGGGCAAAATAGATCTTCTTCGGGAAGATCATGATGAATCTCTTTCGCAGGAAGATTCTCTCTGATTTTTCTCCCATATCCTTTGGTTCCCTTTTGTTTTCCCCGTTTCCGGTTCTCTTTTTCCTCTGGAGAATCTGCGGCTGTTTGATCGTTATTGTTTAAATCACTCTGCTCTGTCTTATCAGTCTGTTCTGTTTTTCTTCCAAAAAGTTGCTTTTGCAGAAAAGCCAGTTTATGCACAAGAGCTTCGATTTGTTTTTCTTTTTTTTCAATTTCTTTTTGCTGTTCTCCGGCTATCTTTTCGAAATGTTCAGCTTCTTTTTGTTGAAACTCAGCTTTTCTTTTAACTCTTTCATGCAGATTTTTCCAGTATCCAAGCTGCTGCAACATTTCAAGATACTGTTTCTGGTCTATAGTTGGCTGAACTGTGATCATGTAAGAATTATATATGGAATATTGTTGTGTGTCCAGCTTTCTTTTATATTGACGGGTTTACTGAATACTTACGGAGTTTTTAGCACTGTCGATGTATGTATTTATTTGTTTTGTAAGAAAATACGGGATCTCATATGAATCCTGAATGCCATTGCCGGTACCCCCCCGCAGAAACCCAAGAGCCTTTCCTGGTATCTGTTTCTGCATCATCGCGTTTATTGCCTGATGAACAGTGCCGTCACCTCCCCATATTACCAGGTATTTAGAATCGTCTGTACAGAAATTATGTACTTCTTCCCTGAAGTTTCCTATGCTTGAAGCTTCTACTATCCTGGCATCAGTCTTTTTCTTTAATATTTTCTTAAGAACTCTGGTAGAAGATGGATGTCTGGTAGGATTAATGAGAAAAGTACACTCTGACATCGAATTCTTACTGTTCATTATATTAATAATAAGTATTTTCTGTTCCAGGAACAAATTTTGATTTTATTTTTTTGTTTACATACTTAAATTGACAACTTGAATTAATAAAATACAGAAACATGTCGATTCTTGTTGTAAGAGAATTATGTGAAAGATATAAGTGAATATTCAGCAGATACCTCAATCTATGAGCTCTCTACACACCTGTATGAGAGAATTATCAATGGAAAAATCAGAACATTTTCCGAACTTAAGGAGTATATTTCCGGAGTTCCTGGCGGATCCCGAACCCAGATTGTACTTATGAATGCTTTCAAGCTGATCAGGAATCTCCATTGGGGATTCTTTAAAGATATCGATTATCCCTCTTATCCGAAAGTGTGGAAAGAAATAGTTATGCCTGATGCTGATTACAAATATGCAGGTAATTTGAAGCGAAATATGACTATTTCCAGTATTTATATAGCTATGCTGGATATTCACGGATACACAAAATTCTGCAGACAAAGCAATAGAAACCTGTCAATGCTGGAACTTCTGGACAACTTTATGCAGGGTGATATTGGTAAAATAACCCAGGAGAATAATGTTGTCAGTCGGCGTGCAAGAGGAGATGAATTAATTCTTGTTGGAACAAGTGCTACCGATATAATAAATTCTGTGTTGAGTATTATAGATTATTTTTCAAAGAGGAAAATTATCAAAAATGATAAGTTATCAAAAAGCAGGCCGGGAGTAAAAATAATTCTTCCTGATATGCATGTAACTGCCGGGATTGCCGGAGGCAAAATTTATACTCCCCTTATAATTACTGAAGATGGTGATCTTTCCGGTGATGTAGTAAATACAGCAGCCAGGCTTCAGGCAAGGGCAAATAAAATCAGTCCGGCAGAAACCCGTATTATAATTACAAACCATGTCCATCACCGGTTTATTAAAGAGCAAAACAATGCGGATGCTTCCCATGAACATTCTCTGAAATTTTTCAATTCAGGTATAATTGAATTCAAGGGAACGGCTTTATCTCTTTATATTCTTCTTTTTAATGAAAAAGATTTTTATCATCTTGATTATCAGGATGAAATGCTGGCACTTTTTGAGTCTATTAAGAGAGATCTCTGGAAGAATAAGGTGTTCCCAAATCTTATAAATTTACTCATAAAGGTCCTTCATAGTATGCCTGATTTTAAAATTAAAGCTAGATTGGGAAATGGGAATCTTATAACTCTGCAAAATACGGAGCTTATAAAATTTTGTTATGAATCTCTTGGCTGCTATTCTGAAAGAGAAAATTATTCCAAAGCTTTGAATCTGCTGGACAGAATATGTACCTACCTGGGAAGTGTTCCGATATTTGACAACCTGGTTCTTGATTATGCTGTCAGTATTAACAGAATATACAATACTATTCTTAATATCTATAACAGTGAAATTGAAATTTTACTCGAATCTAAAATCGATAAAATACTTTCCCATAAAGAACAAAAAACCTATAATCTTGTTAAAAAGCACTTTTATATCTATGAAAAACTTCGTAGTCAGGTACGTAACAGTGGAGAACTGGGTAATAGAAAGGCCCTTTGGTACAGGATTATTGAGGATGAGACTGATGAAATGAAATTAAATATCTATTCCGGTAAAGTGTAATATTTTCAATAGCCATCTGCTACTAATCCTATGTACAACCCTATTAAGTAAACCAATTGATATTACTGGAATAAAACCTGAATGAAATGATATGCTCCTGGTATTAAGGAGGCCCATCCGGATGATTAAATTTATTGCTGCAGCAGTGCTTGTCCTTGTTCCCCTGCTATGGGGAGCTTTAATGGTTCCTGTACTTGATTTTTTTGAAAATAAAATTTTTAAACAGTCAGAGAACCAGGAATATAAGGATGATTGATTTTTTTAATCTTATTGCACCTGATTTTGGTTCTTATCTGACTGGCCCTCTGTTTTTTCTATCTCTGGCCGGTCTTGGGTTTATAATTGGAATTCTTGCAGGGATTTTCGGAGTAGGAGGTGGCTTCCTTCTTGTTCCCCTTATGAATATTCTCCTTGGGATACCTATTGAACTTGCTGCAGGCAGTGCAACATGCTATATAATTGGCACA
>JAUVLL010000267.1 GCA_030600745.1 Spirochaetaceae bacterium
AAATGTAAGACTTAAAATAGATCCCGATCTATCTCACAATAGTCTGTAATTTTCTCTTCCCTTAACAATTCGCTTATCGAGGCCTTTCCAATATTGATGTTTGTATCTCCGGAACCGTAATAGATATAGATATCATCATCACCAACAGAAACAGCACCACAGCTGAAAACTGCATGAACATCAACAGAAAGCAGCCATTCATGCTCCAGTTCATAATCCCTCTCAGGGCTCAGTACAGGCTGTTTCAATCGCTCAATTTTTAAAATTACTTTTTTATCTTCTATCTGAGCCGACATAAAAAACGCACCCAGATGATATATCTTCATCACCTTTCCTTCTGTTTCCTTCTCTTCTACTCCATGGTAAAAGAAAAGGAATTTCTCCTCTTCGCCTTGGAAGACCGGTATCGCCGGAGTGGATATACCAATCCTCTCCATTTCCCAGGGAAGCCTTTTTTTAAGAAAGGGAATACCCTCATCTTTCCAGGGTCCCTCCGGAGAAGTGGCCAGAGAGACAAGAATGTCTCCCTTATGAATACGATAAAACAGGACAACCAGATCCTCCCTAAGCTGCAGCATAACCGAATTTCTTGAAAAAAGTTCCGGAACTTCGAAGAGATGAGGAAACAGAAGGCCTGTACGTATCCAGGCTGAATTCCACTCCCGGGATAAGTCTTTTTCAGGATACTTCTCAGACTCACTCACCATATCCAGGAAAGATTTGAGGCTGATCTTTGCTGTAGCAAGATGACACATCTTATGAAAAGCAGTGTAGATGATATAAAGTGTATCACCGATCAGTATAATCCGCGGATCCTCCACCCCTCCCCGTTCCCGGTCATAATCCAGCCTGGAGGGATGAGGTGCTTCATAATCCGCACTGGGGAGGAAAACAGGATAAGGCAGACGAATAAAATCAACTCCATTCACAGACATGGCAAGTCCAAACCGGGCAACATGGTCATCTCCCATGGCCCGGTATAACAGGTAGATTTTATCCCCGATCTTTATTGCTGCTGTATTATAAACAAGTTTTGATTCCCACCAATGCTCCTTAAGTGCCGTTAATATAGGGTTATGAGTACTTCGTTTTATGAGTACATTTGTTTCCCACATACTATATTCCTTTTATTTTAATCCGCTCATTACAAGATTTTGCATAAAATATTTCTGGAAGAACAGAAATACAACAAGTATCGGTATCAATCCAAGTACCGAAGAGGCCATTAAAAGCGGCCAGTTTGTAAGTGCTGCCCTGTCGGAAAGAAAAAGAGATATACCGAGTGAGATAACATATTTTTTCGGACTGTTTATAACAATTAATGGCCATACAAAATCATTCCAGGCACCCTGAAAGGTAAAGATCGCAAGTGCCGCATACGCTGTTCTTACCTGAGGCAACATGACAGAAAAAAAGGTCCTGGGAATACTGCAGCCGTCAATCTCCGCCGCATTTTCAAGGTCCTTTGGAAGGGCCATAAAATACTGACGAAGGAGAAAAATACTGAAAGCACCACCGAAGGCGCCCAGGGAATGGGGAATAAATAAAGCTTTAAAGGTATTGATCCATCCAAAAAACCTCATCTCAAAATAAAGTGGAACCATCAATACCTGAATAGGCAGCATCAAAGTCGCAAGAACAACCATAAACAGAAGATTCTTGAATGGAAAATCCAACCGGGCAAAACCGTAAGCCGCCATAGAGCAAAATATAAACATTCCCGTTACTCTGAATAGAACAACAATCATAGTGTTGAAATAATACAGGCCAAAATTGTAATAAGAGCTTGTAAAAAGTTCTGTGTAGTTACTTAATATAATATTATCCGGTATCCACTGAGGCGGGAATATAAAAATACTCTCCACATCTTTGAAAGAACTTGAAATCATCCAGAGAAAAGGCATTATCATGAAGAGCGCGCCGGCTATCAAAATAAGATAAATTATTACAGAACTAATTTTAATTTTTTTTATGTTCATAATATTATGCGTCATAATGCACCCACCTTTTCTGGAGCTTCATCTGAATTGATGTAATCATTATCAGTATGATAAAAAGAAAAACACCCTGAGCAGCAGCATAGCCTGCACTGCCCCATTTAAAGGCATTATTGTACAGGTAAAGTACAATTGTATTTGCCGCATTATCAGGTCCTGCTCCACTTGATTCTTCCGTAGCCCCCGAAAAGAGGATCTTTGCCTGCGCAAAGATTTGAAAGGAATTCATCATGGTTGTCAGGGCGATAAAGAGAGTTGTAGGGGAAAGTAATGGAAGGGTTATACTTATGAATTGCCGAAAAGGGCTTGCTCCATCGATATCGGCTGCCTCATAATACATGGATGAAATATTTTTCAGTCCTGCAATAAAGAGAACCATATTAAAACCAACACCCTTCCAGACACTCATTATTATCAGGGCCGGCATTGCCCACCTGGGATCATTCAACCAGGGTACATTCTCCGCTCCAAAAAAACCAAGAAAATAATTAAGGATCCCGTACTCGGTACTCAATACCCATCGCCAGACCATGGAAACAGCAACCATCATGGTAATAACCGGTAAATAATAGATAATTTTCAGCAATTCTCCAAAAGGCATCTTCCTGTTAAACATAATTGCCAATAATAATGAAAGAGGAATACTGAAAACCAATATCCCGGCTACATATACAAAAGTATTCTTAACTGCCTGAAGAAAATCAGGGTCATTGACCAGCCTTACATAATTTCCTAACCCTATAAAATCAGGATTCTTCCCTATAAAAGTCCATTTAAATGTGGAAATAAAAAATCCATACAATGTTGGGAAGCCCATAAAAATCAATATCCCTAATATAACGGGGCCAACAAAAATAAATCCCCACATCATCTCCGTTCTTTTTCTGGGAGATGCCATAATCAACCGAGTCCTGATACCCATGTGACCTCCTGTTTGTTTTAAAACCTTCCCTTCTCCCGGGCAGGAGGAGGGAAGGAATAATAACACTAATCTATTCTTTTAATAGTCGATCAACAGTCTCCTGAATCTCTGCACATGCTTCTTCAGCACTTGCCTGTCCGGTAAATACCAGATTCAGCTTTGCACCCATTGTATCGTAAAAGATCTTAACAAAATTATCGAATACAAGAACAGGAGCGGCATCTGTAATCGCAATATGAGCCTCATTATTGAACCCGGATCTTACAGAGCGGAGGAAAGCACCGGAATCGGCGACTGAAAGTCTTACAGGAATCGCATGACCTGATTCAGCAACAGGGATCTGTCCTTCAACACCAGTCAGATATTCAATAACCCTCCATGCTGCATCCGGATTCTTTGCGTCTGCAGGAATACCATATCCAACCATATCAACCCAGGTATGGGCCTTACCGTTCTTCTCCGGCATTGGAACTACATTCCAGCCAAAAGGAAGATCTGCTTGAAGATAACGCATAGTCATCCATCGGCCGATTATGTACATAGCGCCCTTTCCCTGTGAAAATCTATCAGCAGGAGAAATATCACGAAGCTGATCCGGAGTTGGATTAACACCATGCTTAACATTAAGGTCGTTGATGTAGTTTACTGCCTGAATAAATTCAGGAGTATCTATATTCAGCTTTGATGTACTTTCAATCCAGTCAGGAGCAAAGTAAGGGATAAAAGTTTTCCATCGGCCATAGTTAAAAAGAAGTCCATGAGCATCATCAGTGGTTAAGACTTTAGCAACTTCCAGGAATTTATCCATGGTCCATTCACCCTTATTGTACAATTCAAGGGGTGTAGGAAGACCGGCTTTATCAAACATATCCTCATTGTAATAAACAACATAGGTAGACAGATCTTTAGGAATTGAGTAGAGATCGCCACTGGCTGTATCACTAAAAGAGGCAAGATGGCCTGGATTAAAATCAGCAGCATCAAAAACGCTGCTTGCATCAGCATACTTCTGAAGATTGGTCAGCTGTCCCTCTTTATGGTACTGAACAAACTCAGGGAACCCAAAATAAGCAATATCGGGAGGTGTTCCACCGGCAACCATGGTCTGCAGTACATCACCATATTCAGGGGGAGTAATAATCTCTACAGTCATATCCGGATTCTGTGCCAGGAAAGGGGCAAGATACCCTTCTACTGTCGCCTTTTCACCAGCTCCACCCCACATCATAAATGTGACATTACCGCCAGCCTCTTTCTCTTTTTCACCTTCACCTGCGGCAAAAACACTCATTGTACTTAGTGCCAGTATAAGAAACACTAATCCTGTAAAACGTAACATTTTTTTCATTCTTCTTCTCCTTATATAATAAAAAAATTGTGATTCAAAATGATATTTAAATATACTCCACTCCCTGTCGTTATACCTCCCTCTACTCTTTTTATCTAAATAAATTGAAGCGCTTCAATTTATTTTAAAAATTTTATTCAGTCTTACTGCACGATTCCCTGATAATCAGCTCAGGTTCAAGAAGCACCTGAGATTTTCCCGATGGTTTATCGAAAATACATTCAATCAGCATACGCGTAACCATTTTTCCGGCGTTATACAACGGCTGCCTGATAGCAGTTATTGGAGGATTATAGTGAACACTCCAGTCAGCATCATCAAAACAGATAACCGAAATATCCTTTCCAACCGCATAACCAAATTTTTCTATCCCTTTTACTGCACCGATTGCAAGCTGACTTCCTGCAACAATTACGGATTTAGGAGGGTTCGGGAGCTGTAATAAATTTATCATATGTTTTAATCCGGATTCAATTTCATCATCATTCTCAGATGTATTGATAATCAGCGCCGGGTCAATTCGAAGTCCCTCT
>JAUVLL010000347.1 GCA_030600745.1 Spirochaetaceae bacterium
CTTTTATTCTTACTTTTTGTCGGATTTATTTCAAGTCGTATATCAGCCCCTGTAATATCGTTAGTTAATGATGTGAAAGAAATAGGCCGTGGAAACTATAATTTGCCAATAACAATACTAAATACCAAAGATGAGATAGAAGTACTTTCCCGGGCTTTCAACGATATGAGACTTAAAGTATTAAATAGAGAGGTTGACTTAAAGAAAGCCCTTACAGAGAAAGAGATATTATTAAGGGAATTATACCACCGGACAAAAAATAATATGCAGATAATATCTTCCATGCTTTCACTGCAATCATTTTATGAAAATAATGAAAGATTATCCAGATATTATAAGAATACACAGCTTAAAATTGAATCAATGGCTCTTGCACACGAAAAACTGTACGAATCCAGCGATCTGTCAAATATCAGATTAGATGAATATCTTCGAAATCTGATATATATGATTAAAAGCAGTTACTTGCTAAATTCTAATAGAATTTCCATAGTATTTAATCTGGAGAGAATTACTGTATTGATAGATACAGCAATCCCCTTCGGCTTAATAGTCAGTGAAATATTCATTAATTCTCTAAAACATGCCTTCCCTAAAGGGGAGAAAGGTGAAATAAAAGTTCAATTGCTGAAAACAAAAAACGGATACATTGAATTAAAAATATCTGATAATGGAATTGGTGCACCGAAAGATTTCGATTACCGAAAAACCAATACACTGGGAATTACAACTATTATCGGTCTTGTAGAAAGTCAATTAAATGGTGAGATTGTATTTGAACACAGCAATGGTATAGTATGGACAATTATATTTAAAGACAATCTATACAAGAAAAGAATTTAAAATGGGAAAAAATATGAACATCTTAATTGTTGAAGATGAATTTATAATTGCATTACGCATGAAAATGGAATTTTCTAAAATGGGATATACAATAATTGACACTACAGCAAGGGGGGAGGATGCAGTAGAAATCGTGAGACTAAAAACACCCGATATAGTATTAATGGATATTAATCTTCAGGGTGAAATGGATGGGATCGAAGCTGCCGCCCAAATACATTCCTTTAGTACAACCTCCATTATATTTGTTACAGGCTATCCGGATAAAAAGCTAAAATTACGTGCCGAAAAACTTAAACCTGCCGGTTATTTTATCAAACCTGTCAACATTTATACTATTGCTTCTGTTATCAATTCAGTCGGTGGACAACCCTAGTTTGCAATATTTTTTCAACACACAACTATTACAAACCGGTTCCTTCCTACAGTGTTCCTTCCCATGCCTGACAACTAAAGCATGATACTCCTTATAAACATCCGGATCTTCTTCCATAGAATCAGTGATAACACCGGCAATTACTTTATACTGTTCACCACCATTCAGAATACCAAGTCGTTCAAAAATCCTTCTTGTATAAGCATCTATTACAAATACAGGCACTCCATAAGCATACAGCAGTATTGAATCTACTGTCTCTTCTCCTATTCCCCAGAGCTTAAGAAGATCATCTCTCGCCGGAATATTTCCAGATTGGAAAAAGTTACCTTCCATAAGAAATCTGGTTAATATTTTTAGTTTTTTTGCCTTCTGATTGTAGTATCCGCTGGACCGGATTGCTTTTGCAAGATCATCCTGATCAATATCCATGATTATCTTTGGATCCATCAAACCGAGAATTATTAAATTATCAACTGCCTTTTCCACATTTGTCCAGGCAGTATTCTGGGTAAGGGTTGCACCAACGGCAATTTCAAACCTGATTGCAGAGACGCAGGATTTTGCGTCTCTACGAACAGGCCACCACCCCTGGGGCCCATATTCATCAAGAAGTGTTTTATATATCAACAGAATGTTGCAGTTCATTCGGATTGCCTTATGGAAAAAGTAAGGGCAGGTTTAAAACCTGCCCCTACCTTATTACAATTAATTATTTATTTAAACCATCTGTTTTGCGTCTTTTAACACTGTTTGTGCTGCAGCCAGTCTTGCAATTGGAACTCTGTATGGTGAGCAGGAAACATAGTTAAGACCTGCATGATAACAGAACTCTATAGAGTCCGGGTCGCCTCCGTGTTCACCACAGATACCCATCTTCATGTTGTCTCTGGTACTTCGACCCTTTTTAACAGCCATTTCAACAAGCTGCCCTACTCCCTCAGC
Source organism: Spirochaetaceae bacterium (assembly GCA_030600745.1). Lineage (GTDB taxonomy): Bacteria > Spirochaetota > Spirochaetia > B11-G9 > B11-G9 > JAJRQE01. The sequence continues at coordinate 2,165 of JAUVLL010000347.1, forward strand.
ATCCAGTGTCTGAAAGGGGTCTTTTGGAAGAATCCCCTGATCCATGTAGTCGCCAACAAAGCTTCCGATATCATCTCTGGAATAACCAAAGGTCATCTGTGTAAGGTCATTTGTTCCGAAAGAGAAAAATTCAGCATGCTCAGCAACCTGTTCTGCAGTTAAAGCAGCTCTTGGAATTTCAATCATTGTACCAATTTTATGTTTAACCTTCATTTTCCTAGCTTTAAATACATCAGCTATAACAGCAACAGCATTGTTTCTAAGAATCTCAAGTTCTTTGGCTGTTCCTACAAGAGGGATCATAATTTCGGGTTCAACAACAACCTTTTTCTTTGCAACTTCACAAGCTGCACTCATAATTGCTTCAACCTGCATATCGTAAACTTCCGGATATGTAATACCTAAGCGACAACCCCTATGCCCAAGCATTGGGTTCATCTCATGCAGACTGTCAACTTTCTTCTGCAATTCTGCAGGCTTAAGTCCAAGCTTCCCTGCAAGTTCCTTAATATCCTTTGGAGTATTAGGAAGGAATTCATGCAATGGAGGGTCAAGGAGTCTTACAGTAACAGGAAGACCGTTCATAGCTTTAAAAATACCTACAAAATCTTTTTTCTGGAGAGGAAGGAGTTTTTTAATTGCCGCCTTTCTTGCCTCAAGATCTTTTGCAACAATCATCTCCCGAAAAATTTCCAGTTTCTCTGCCTCAAAAAACATGTGCTCTGTTCTGCAAAGGCCAATACCTTCTGCACCTAATTTGCGAGCAACCTTTGCATCCTCAGGCTGATCGGCATTTGTTCTTACCCTAAAACCCTTTTCCTTAATTCCATCTCTTTTTGCTTTTAATCTGATTTCATCTGCCCAGCCCAGGAATAGTTCAAGATCCTTAGTAATTTTAGGACTGATAAGTTTAACTTCTCCCTCAAAAACTTCACCTGTAGTTCCATCAATAGTTACAACAGACCCTTCATTATACTTCT
>JAUVLL010000254.1 GCA_030600745.1 Spirochaetaceae bacterium
GGTGATCTTGAAGTAAGAGTCAATATTAAGCGTCAGGACGAATTAGGTGACCTGGCAGCAGGGTTTAATTCAATGACAGAATCTCTTCAGAAGGCGGAAAACTGGAAAAGACAGATAATTGCAGATTCTGCCCATGAGCTAAGAACCCCTGTTTCACTTATTCAGGGGCATCTTGAGATGATGCTGGAGGGTGTCTATCCTATAAACAGGGAAGGAATTAAAACTATCTTTGATGAAACAGTTCTACTTACATCCCTGATTTCAGAGCTCCAGGAACTCTCCAGTGTAGAAGCAGGACAAACAACTCTTACAATGGAAAAGTTATCTTTGAAAGAAGTAATAGAGTCTGTAAAAAATACATTCAAAGCCAGGCTGGATGAAAAGAATATAGCTTTTAATATTAAAATAGATTCCAATCTTCCGGAAGTAGCGGGGGACAGGCAGAAGCTATATCAGGTTTTACTGAATATTGTTTCCAATTCTCTGAAGTTTACACAATCCGGAGGTTTAATCAGCATTACAGTCTGGAGTGAAAAAACTTCCGGTAATGTGTTCATAGCTGTTGAAGATTCAGGTCCTGGTATTCCTCTGGAAGAGAGATCAAAAATATTTGATAGATTCTACCGTATTGACAAACACCGTAACAGAGACAGCGGCGGATCAGGTCTGGGACTCGCAATCAGCAGTGAGATACTGGCACGTCATGGTGGTACAATTAAAGCGGTAGATCCACTATCAGGAAAAGGAACCCGTATACTGATAACACTCCCGGTCTAATTGAAGATTCTAAAATTTTTCATTATTCATTTTTTAGTGAACTCTTGACTATATAGCTGTTTAGCTGTAAAAAGTTACTTTCAGCAGTCAAATAACAATCTAATATCAATGGCAGGTAATAATGAAAGAAGAACTATCCTATATGCTGGTAACTCCATATACTCTAAGTAAAAGCAGAACAGGTGGTGTAATGGCCCGGCTTTTATCCAGAATAGATCTGGAATTTGTTGGTGCCCAGGTTTTCTCACCATCCACAGAGATGGTGGATGCTTATGCTGATTCTATAGAAAAAAATAGTTCGAAGGATGATAAAAAAACAACTGACCTTCTGGCTGATTATGTCCGGACAAGATTTGTTTCTTCTGATAATAAACGCAGAAGAGTAATGTTGATGCTTTTCAAGGGCGAAAATGCTGCAGCAAAGCTTTCAAATATTTCAGGTGTTCTTAACTATAAAAAAATAAGTATTGAATCTATTACCGGAGAGACAATAAGAGATACCTATGCTGACTTAGTAATGTCTCCGGATAATCCTGATGAAGTTCAGTATTTTGAGCCTGCTGTCTTTTCTGAAAGAACAAAGGGAAGTGCAGCGATTAACATGAGAATTTTTGCAGATTTTTTAGAAAATGAACAGGCGATTGTAGAGAATATGAATTACAAAGATCCTTCAAAAATTGAACGAACTCTTGTAATTATTAAACCTGACAACTGGAAATATGCAAGCTCTAAACCAGGTACAATTATTGATATGTTTTCAAGAACCGGTTTAAGGCTTATTGGTTGTAAAATACAGCAGATGTCTGTAGCTCAGGGGTTGGAATTTTATGGACCTGTAGAAGATGTTCTTGTAGAAAAATTAGGTCCTGTTTTGGGTAAAAAAGGAAAAGAAGTTCTTGAGAAAGAGTTTGATATTGAGCTTTCTGATGATTCTTTAAAGAAAATTACTGATTCCTTTGGTGCAGAATATGCAATCGATCAGTTCCATCAGATTATTGAGTTTATGACGGGTACAAAGCCCCCGGAATGCCCGAAAGAAGAATTGAGAAAACCTGGTAAGGTCAAAAGTATGGTTTTAATCTATGAGGGTGTAGATGCTGTTAATAAGATTCGTGATGTACTAGGCCCTACAGATCCGACCAAGGCTCCCGGAGGAACCATTAGAAGGGAATTCGGCAGCAATATTATGGTAAATACAGCCCATGCATCTGATTCTTCTGATAATTGCAGGCGGGAGATGGGAATTGTTCGTATAATGGATAATAATTGTTATTCTCTTATGAAAGATTATCTACTGAATTCGCATCCGCAATAATTTTGACGATACAATCCGTATTCCCTGCTAAGCTCAACACTTCTATTGAATCCGTTTTTCTTTTTGAAGTTATACTCAATAAATCCCGGGAATACGGATGCAATATTAAAAATTACTTTTGAATTTTTATACGGACCAAGGGTAAGGGTTGTAGTAAAGGCAGTAAATCCCAGTTCCTTTGCTTTATCAGCTGTTCGTCTTAAATTAAATTCGAAACAAAGGCTGCATCTGCTTCCGCCTTCCGGTTCTTTTTCGTATCCTTTAACATACTTTCTCCACTGTTTATGATCCCATGAGTCTGTAATCAGTGGAACCTTCCAGATAACTGCCAGCTTTTCTGCAGAATCCAATCTTTTCAAGTATTCTGTTTCGGGATATATATTTGAGTTGGAATAAAAGAGAGTTATATCCCATCCCTCATTAATGAGCCTTTCTCCCGATGTAGAAGCACAAGGTGCACAGCAAGTATGTAGTAAAATAGATTTTTTCTTCATAGGACTTCATTCCCTTTAGTTTTAAACAAGCTCTTGACTAATAATTGATCTGATCGTAGACTCTACCACGATATGGTCGAGAAAATATACTGTTTTAACAACAACATTAACATACTATCCTCATTTGTCGTGGCTCTGGAAGTGGTCCTGGCTTTTTCTTTTCGGAATGCCGGCAGTATGTAGGGTAAACCTTAGAGTTTTTTACCTGCTGTCTGGTGACAGCAGGTTTTTTTTTGTGTACACATTTTGGTGCACCGATTTTTTGACATGGAAGTAATGGAGGGAAAAGTGAAAAAAGGTAGAAGTACAGGGGCGAAATCTCTGGTAAAAACCCTTGAAAGGATGGGGGTAGAGGTTATCTTCGGGTATCCCGGAGGAGCAAATCTTCCTATTTACGGGGCTCTTAAGGGCTCATCCATTAGGCATATTCTTGCCAGGCACGAACAGGGTGCTGCCCATATGGCAGATGCTTATGCCCGGGTGACAGGAAAGGTTGGTGTATGTCTTGCAACCAGTGGCCCAGGTGCTACAAACCTTGTTACCGGATTGGCAACAGCATTCATGGATTCATCACCTGTTGTTGCAATCACCGGACAGGTTCCTACTTCAATGATTGGAAATGATGCTTTTCAGGAAGTTGATATTACCGGTATTACTATTCCGATAACCAAGCATAACTATCTTTTGCAGAATGCAGCGGAAATAGGTCCAACAGTAGAGGAAGCTTTTTTTCTTGCCGCAACAGGAAGGAAGGGCCCTGTTCTAATTGATCTTCCTAAAGATGTACTTTCTTCCGAATTCAGCTTGAGTGAGGAGAAAAAACACAATCTTGAAGGATATAACCCAACTTTAAAAGGACATCCCGGACAGATAAAAAAAGCAGCTTCACTGATAAACGATGCGGATAGACCTGTAATAATAGCAGGTGGCGGGGTTTTCCATTCTGATGCCTTTACGGTATTGCAGAATTTTGTAGAGAAATCGGGGATTCCATTTGTACACACATTGATGGGAAAATCTTCAATCGACTCTGACCATAATCTAAATTTTGGTATGTATGGATATCACGGGAAGGTAGCTGCAAACACAGCAGTAACAAAAGCTGATTTAATTATAGCTATTGGAACCAGGTTCGGTGACCGGTCTACAGGCCCTCTTGCTACTTATGCACGGGATGCTAAAATTATACATATTGATATTGATCCGGCTGAGATAAGTAAGAATGTATCAGTTTTTATACCTATCGTTGGAAATGCCAAAGATGTTCTTCCAAAATTATCAGAAATGGTAAATACAAAAAAACCTGGGGAATGGGTATCCTTCCTGAAGAAAACAGAAGAAGAGCATCCTTTGCGGGCCGGGGGTAAAGAAATATCCGTTCCTGCGGCTCTTGAAGTAGTAAAAAAGGTGGTAAAGGACCCGATTATTGTTACAGATGTCGGTAGGCATCAGATATTTGCCGCTCTTTATTCAGATGTACGATCAGGGAGAACTTTTATTACTTCCGGCGGGCTGGGAACCATGGGTTTTGGAATGCCTGCAGCTGTGGGGGCAAAAGTCGGGGCTCAGTCACTGGATAAAAACAGACCGGTAGTTTTAATAGCCGGTGATGGTGGGTTCACCATGACCTGTCAGGAGATTATCACTGCTGTAGAAGAAAAATTAGATCTGATTTTAGTTGTACTTAATGATTCCAGTCTTGGTATGATAGCACAGCTTCAGGATGAGTTTTATGATGGAAAATTTAACATTGCAAATTTAGGACATTTTGTTAAGTTCGACAAACTGGCAATAAGCATGGGTGCTAAAGGATATCGTACTGAGACTACCAATGAGTTTGAAAATGCTGTTATAGATGCACAGAAATCTGGCGGTGTCTGTGTAATTGACTGTATTATTAAAGAAGATGCTCATGTTTACCCTATGGTCAAAGGTTCAGATCTTCTGGATCTTGTGGAATAAATGATAATAAGGAGGACTAAATGAAACATACAATATCAATACTCTGTGATAATAAATCAGGAGTAATGACCCGAATATCAGGACTGTTTTCCCGTAGAGGGTTTAATATTGAAAGCCTTACAGTTGGAACAACCGAAATGGAAGGGAAAAGCAGATTTACTATAGTTGTCCAGGGAGATGATTCTGTTCTGGAGCAGATTAGAAAACAGCTGCAGAAGCTTGTTCATGTAATAAAGGTGTGGGATATAAAAAATGAGAATATTATTGAACGGGAGCATTCATTAATAAAAATTCAGGTTAATCCCGACAAACGATCAGAGATTTTGCAGATAATAACTGCGGCAGAAGCGCGTATATTGGATTCCACCGGTAGTTACTGGACACTGGAAGTTACGGGAAGTACGGCTTCTGTCAGCAGTGCCATTAGCCTTCTGTCTGAGTATAACATTGTTGAGTCCATACGAACCGGCCGGATTGCTCTTGAGCGGGGAGTTGGGCAGAATAAATAAAGAATGGAAAAATATGATTGTAGGGACGTACTG
>JAUVLL010000353.1 GCA_030600745.1 Spirochaetaceae bacterium
GGAGGCTTTGTATGATAGTTAATACCATAACTGAGGCGAAAACACATTTTTCTGCCCTTGTAGAGAGAGTTCTTAAAGGTGAGGAGATTATTATAAAAAAAGCCGGTAAACCTGTTGCTGTTTTGGAGAAATATCCCGGTAAAAAAGTGCAACGTACTCCAGGTGTATTAAAAGGAAAAATTAAAATTGCTGATGATTTTAATAGTCTGCCGGACGATCTGTCCGAAGCATTTGGAATGATGTAGGCTTATGAATCTTATTCTGGATACTCATGTAATTTTATGGTGGTTGGATGATAATGATTCATTACCTAAAAAATATCGTCAGGAAATTGCAGATAGAAACAATATTTGTTTTGTAAGTGCAGCATCTGTTTGGGAAATAAGTATAAAAAGTGCTATTGGAAAACTGGATATTCCTGATAATTATCTGGAGGTTCTGCTTGATCAAAACTTCAGGGAGATTCCAATCTCATGGCAGCATGCAAGTAAAGTACGTTATTTACCAATGCATCATAAAGATCCTTTTGATCGTCTATTGATTGCACAGGCAATTGTTGAGGATTTGATGTTTCTTTCTGTAGACAAAATTATTTCAAAGTATGATGTGAAGATTTTAGCGATATGAAGTACAATCTGATCCCCTCTGGGAATGTTGATAGTTCCGGTGCAATATATATCTACATCCTTCCGTCCTCGTTCGAAGGCTCCTCCTATTCCATTGCCTATCCTGATTATAAAGCTGAAGATATTCTCTCCCGTAAAATTATTATCCGGACATTTGATGGCTGTTCTCCGGATGCATTAAGTGAAATAGAAGATAAAGTAAAAGAGATCCTTCATAAAAGGCATTTAAAATATGTTGAACGATTAAATACACTTTTTACAGCAGGAATCGGAGTTTTTATTCTGGGGGTTATTAACTGGGTTATTCCGGATCCCCTTCCCCTGGTAGATGAACTGTTGTTTACAGTAGGTGGTGGGATTACGGCATGGAAGGCATGGAATGACCGAAAGGTAAAACTTCCAGCGCTTATAGAACAAACCTATAGGTATGGTTATGAAGGAGGAAGGCCGGAAGTCGAAACAGATAGTATTCTTACTGCAATATTCAAGTCTATTCGATGTAGAATTGATCCTTTGGCTGCAGGAGAAAAAATTGAAGGTCTGGATACGATTGAGATCGAGTCTTTGTGGTTGACCAGGTATTTAAATAAACAGGATCTGGCAGCATCCGGGGAATCTTCTATTTCCGGAATCAAAGATCTTATACATGTAATTGAAAGGGTGTTTCCAGTAAAGGCATTGGTTAAGCTGGAAAGTAAAAAACAAAGCCTGAAAATTAGAGGTCGACTGCAGAATATCAAACAGGAGGCTACAAGTAAAACTGGTGTTTCTGATGATGCATTGGCTGTTTATACTGAGTTTTACCGCGTTAATAAAACAACAGGAATTTAAAGAAGGTAAATTATAAATTAGCTATTATATGGTATTTTAGCTAATATTATGTTATAATTCCTATTGGGTTAGCTAAAACAAAAGGGGATTATCATGTACGTATCAGCTACAGAAGTTCAGAATAATTTTGGGAAGTATCTGAAACTCTGCAAAATTGAAAATGTCATCATAACCAGAAATGGGAAGAAGCAGGCCATGCTGCTATATTATCCCAGAAATTCTGAAGACTTGGAAGCAGGTGAACCATTTGCTGACTACGGAACAAGTCCCCGAAAGGAAGAGTATGTAAGCTATCAGCAGTTTCTTGAGATGACCGAAAAAAGCGAAAATCGATATGAGCTAATTGACGGAGTGGTTTATCTGATGGCTTCCCCAGGTTTCACACATCAAAGGATACTGGGGGAACTGTATACTCTATTCCGTGAGTATTTAATCAGGCATGATTCCTGCGATTCTTTTTTGGCCCCTTTTGACATCAATCTTATTCGGCAGAACATAAAACTACTACGGGAAGAGACTGAAGATGATATAAATGTGGTTCAGCCTGACTTAATTGTTTTGTGTGACTACCTGAAGGATATTAACGAGAAGGACAAATATAAGGGAACCCCTACATTGGTAGTGGAAATACTTTCTCCATCCTCCCGGAGCAAGGACAGAGTCAAGAAGCTTGATCTCTATATGGAGAGCGGAATAGAGGAGTACTGGATTATCGATTCAAAGACAAATTCAGTAATGGTCTATTCCTTTAAAGAGGGGGAGCTGGATGGGGATGCTTTATATACTTCAGAACAAAATGCAGAATCATTTCGCTTTCCGGGGCTTTCGGTTTCTCTTGATAAATTGTTTATTAGTAAAAAAAACTAGCGGGATTTATCTACCCCAATCCGGGGACAGTCATCTATAAACGGGCATTCCGAACACTTCGGAGAAACAGGAGTACAAATAGTCTGTCCAAAAACCACCAGTAGTTCGTTTATCTCAATCCAGTATTTTTTAGGCAGTATCTTAACAAGGGCAAATTCTGTTTTTTCCGGAGTCCCGGTTTCCACCCAGCCCATTCTGTTTGGTATTCTGTGAACATGAGTATCTACGCAAAGAGCAGGTATCCCATAAGCAAGACCAAGGGTCAAATTGGCTGTTTTCCTTCCAACACCGGGGAATGTCAACAGATCTTCAATATTTTGTGGAACAAGTCCATCATGTTTTTCCAGTAGCATTTTTGAGATCTTTTTTATATTATCAGCCTTTCTTTTATAGAATCCTGCCGGATAAATAAGCTGTGCAATCTCATTTGTATCCATTTGTAAAATTGACATTGGGTCAGGAGCCTTTAGAAAGAGCCTTTCGGAAGATTTAATGGTAACCGGATCTCTTGTGCGTAGGGAGATAATTGTAGAAATCAGAATTTGAAAGGGGGTGCTTTTTCTATTGGCAAAAATTGAAACGCCTGGTGTTTCCGCTTTTTCTGCGATCATTCTTAAAACATCAACTATTTTATCCCAATCCAGGCTGGAATATTTTATACCCATACAGAGTTATCAATCTTTTCTATTAGAACAGATGCAATGGATTCAACAGCTTTTCCTTCTCCTGTTGCATCCATATTTTCTTTGGTTTTTGCTTTTACA
>JAUVLL010000293.1 GCA_030600745.1 Spirochaetaceae bacterium
ACTTAGATCATTTATCTGTACTATCCTATAGTTTTTAAGATCCGGTATAACCAATTTTGTACTTCCCAACCCCATTGTTAGTGTAATCTCAGCATTCCCCTGGGAAAGGTCAACTGTAGCAGTACCTTTGTAGGAGGTAGCAGCAATTATCGGAGTATCCACATACACAACCAACTCAAAAGTCCTGTCGCTCCCTGTAGGAACAGTTATATCAATAGAAGAGGGAAGACCATCATACACAACCCCGATAGTATTCATCCCCGGACCGGATACTGTTAATTCAACAGAAGTAATATCTGTTGGCAGCCCTATAGCCTTTATTACAGGAGAAACAGAAACTGATGTATTCCCTGTAAAATAGCATGTGCTTAATATAAAAATTAATGAAATAATTATCAGTATAAACAGAATTTTTTTCATTACAGCCCCCAGTCCAGAATAATGGTAATATTGGTGAGATCTTCAAAAATCTTTATCACTCCCGGAATATCTATTGTAGAGGGAATTACAGCGGCAAGTGCATCAGCGGCTTCTTCCGGTGTGCCCGGAAGGGAAAACCCTGTGATTTTACTGGCCTCTCCCATATTTATAGATCTTGTCTGTCCCCTTCGGTTTGTAAAGGCAACAGTACCCTCAAACACCTTAAGGTTGACTCCGTCAAATTCAAAGGAGGTTCCTCTGACAGCAGCTGTGGAAACAGGACTTGTTAATTTGAAATTCTGCCTAAGACCTTCGGTTGTTCGTACTTCTGCCCTTATTTTCCCCACCCGTAAGTTAAGACCAGTACTAATAGTCCCTTCCTTTTCTACAAGTTCGGAAAGTTCCATACGGGTAAGCTGTTTTACAATGAGCTGGGAAGGACCAAGCTTTAACACTGCTTTTGATCTAAACCCGGTAGAAATAGAATCTCCTTTATTAAGAGACATGCCAACCTCTGCTCCCTTCCATGATCCTCCGGGAGCTTTTATTTCAACTTTTCCGGAGACTTCACTAAAAACAGCAGTGACTTCTGCAAAGAGTCCGGAACTTATAAATACTAAAATAAGTATAAAAATAATTTTTTTCATATAGTTTGCCGTCCTTTTTATCATTTGTTCTAAAAGCTGAACGAAAATTCAGCTTTTCCTGATAATTCCACATCTCTTTCAGATGCAAGAAATGCCCCGTCAGATGATGTATTTGGTAGAAAGACTCCACCGGATAGAGCAATACCTAAATCGGAAAATGGTCTGAAATTAATTACAGCGTCTATTTCAGTCCCAAGATATAGAGAGTCTGATAACGGGTTTATACCCGGTTCAGATATTTTTCCGGTTGTAGAACGGAAAAATCCGGATGCTTTTAATTCAGTCTGGATGTTCTGAAGTTTTTTATTATTACCGGAACCGAATGGTTTTATTGAATAATTAAGCTGGGCAAGAAAAATATTTCCTAAAAGAGGAGAAAATATCTGAGCAAAATTTGATCTTGTAATTGGAATAAAATTTGCAGATCCTCCATCAGTATTGCCCTCTGTAAAATCGGTAAGGTAATCACTGTCCCCACTGGAATAGATAAATTTAAAACCGGCTTTTGAATAGAATTTATCCTGCAGGTAGTAACGAAGTCCTAATGTTCCTAAAAAAGAGATAATATTTTCATAACTGTAAGCTGCATCTATATAGGAGAGGGTTTTCCCAGTACCAAGGAAAAATGAAGTGTCGTGATAGAGGGAAGGAGCAAGTGATCCTTTCAAACCGATTCCGGAATACTGAGTATGAAGTTTTCCACCTTTAACAGATGGTAGCTGTGGTCCTTTATCGAGAACTTCTGCTTCGGAACGCATATCCATCTGCATCCAGAAAGAGATGTTTAGGTCCTGAGTAAGAAACAGTTCCGGCAGCAGGAGATCGAGCCCGCCTATTATTCTGGGTGCTGCAAACATAACCTCACTGTTCAATTGATCACTTTGGTCTGCTTTGGATATGATTACAGAGGATGAGTCCTTAAAAAGGAAACCTGAATAACCCGCAGTCATTGACACTGAGGCTGTAGGGAAATTAAGTTCGGCTGTTGCCCCGTCCAGGGTATGACTATAAATATATCCGGAAAAATCAGCTGCCCATAATCTTCCCACAGTGTATGAAAATAATGATTCTGTTTCGTTTCTTATATTTAAAAAATCAAGTTCAAACAGGTAGGGTTTGACTGTAGAATAGGTATAGCTTCCCTGGGACATTAATTTAATAGTATCGCCTAACTCGGCTGTCAACCACAAAGACAGTTCTGTCTCTGTGTAGTCATTAAGATCTTCAGAATAGGACAGTATTGATTTATTATTTATGTTTCCGCCGAAGTCCAGTCCTGATAGTATACTTATAATAAAAAAAGTAAGAAAAAATGATGTCAGGAGTTTTTTCACAGGTTTTCCTCCTTCAATTCCATCAGACGGCCAAGTATTCTTATTACTTCTTCGCCGGAAAGATAACGGTTGGGATCCCCGTTTTCATCAATTAATTTCAGATAGAAAAGTTCTCTGGCTGCATAATGGGGCGCCGGGAACATCTGATACATGACCCCCCCATCTATATTGAAAGATTTCATAAGCATGTAGGAATACTCACCAAGAGTTATATACTCTTCAGGTTCTTTGTTCTTCATATTCCATTTTAATTTTCCCAGATATCTAAGAGACTCCTCCAAAGTCGAATTGTCTCTCAATAGTCCGGCAGCTGTGAATACCATATATGATGTTCTTCCAAAACCGGCTTTCTCTTTATTAAGCATTTCATCAATAACTGTATTGGATTGTGAGTGAATAAAAAACGGGAAACATACAATTAAAATACCAAAGAGAATGAGTCTGTTTTTTTTCATCCCTTTTTACCTCGTTTTGTGTTATTATTATCCATTATACACCAATATTGTGTATTTGACTAAAAAAAAGAGGTTATAATGAAAATTAAATCTGTACAGATATACTCGATTCCAGTAGTGGTCGTTCTGGTGTTTTCAGTTTTAAGTCTGTTCAATTTCTTTGATTCCGGGGAAAGAGGGTTGTTTGATCTTCTCCTTCATATAAAACCTGCTGTTACAGAAGATAATTCAATTCTTCTTATAGATATAGATGATCCATCAATTGCCCAGGTTGGTGTCTGGCCCTGGAGTAGGGATATTATGGCAGACGGGTTAATTCTAATGAAGGAACTTGGTGCACAGTATGCTGTATTTGATATTGAGTATACTGAACAGAGCCCTTTAGGTGTAAATGCCGGTGTTCTGGAAAAAGAAATTCCCTATCTGTTTGCGAATGAATTTAATAGTATTGATCAGAATACCTCCGATCTTATTGCTGCTATCGGGGCAGGTTATATAACTATGGAGGACGCAGGATATTATCTGGAAGATCTTAAAGTCTTAAACGAAGATTCCAGGGATGTGCTTTTACAAAAAGTAGAAGATATTGCAAGAGATAATGACAGCTATCTTGGACATGCAGCCGGGTTTTTTGAAAAAGCTTTTTTTACTGTCAATATGCTTCCATCAAAAGAAGGAACTCTTACAGAGAAGCATAAGGAGTATGCATTTGATAGAATTGCTGTCGATAATATTAAAGACTTAGATGGTAATGTGATGAGTGCGGAAGATATCAGACCGGTAATTATTCCTGTATTAAAAAATGCTGCAGGTGCCGGTTTCCCGAATATAAAAGTTGATCCTGACGGTGTAATGCGCCGTGTTCAGCTTGTAGAAGAATTTGAAGGTCATTTTTTCCCTCAGCTTGTAATTGCACCCTTTCTTGACTCTTTAGGCAACCCTGATGTTGATGTTTACAAAGATAGAATTGTTATTAAAGATAAAAATATTACGATTCCACTGACAGTTGATGGTAGTATGTTAATCAACTGGCCCCGAAAAAATTATATCGAGAGCTTCAGGCATTTAAGTTACTACGAACTGGTGCTTAATAAAGAACTGGAAGAGCGGCTTGTTGAAAACTTAAAAAATATCAGTGATGCAGGGTATCTATCCTACTATCAGAGTGATGATGATTTAATAGATGTTTACAAGTATACCGGGGAGATTAAAAAAGATATTCTTGCCGGGGGCGATACATCGGCTGTCAGGGATTACAGCGAGATCCGTGAGTATTTCTTTGGTGAGGTTGGGTTGTTTCTTGCAAGTAATGCAGAAAAGGTACTGCTGGCAGATA
>JAUVLL010000024.1 GCA_030600745.1 Spirochaetaceae bacterium
TTGAAAATAAAATCTGATGCCAAACTGAAACACTGGTTTGAGTTGAATAAGTGGATTATAATGACATGAGGAGCCGTGTACGGACCCGTACGCACGGTGCTGTGGGCAGACGGAGGCTTTTGCCTCCTCTGACCCGATTACTGAATATTTTCCCATATTTAAAGAATTTTGGCTGGTCTTTGAAGCACCACGCCATTTTTGGGTGTACTAAGTTGCAGGAACAGAATAAAAGAAGTACATTGTTAAAATGGGGAAAAGTATGGAAGCAATTGCAGCAGTTCTCGAACATGAGCTTGAAGAAGCCTTTGAGGTTAAAAATAAGAAGTCTCTCCACCGATATGTCATGCTTCTTGCGGACAACATAGTAAAAAAAGAAAATTATGAGAAAGACCAGTCAGATGTAAGATCGGATATTGCAATTTTGGCGGAAAACATGAAGCTGGGGTTTGAACGAACAGATCAGCGATTTGAGGAAATGAACCAGCGTTTTGAAGCCATGCAGATTCAAATGGATAGACGCTTTGATGCTGTAGATAAGCGATTTTCCATGATGTTTGTTTTTATGAACATCGGAATGAGCCTGATTATACTTATGACAATTCTCTTTAAGTTTGTGACATAATATTTTACAGACAATTACCATTTCAGCAACACTCTACAATCTCTTCATACTTTATTCATAAACTACCACTATATTTGCCAATATAAATTAAGAATACTTAATAAGGATTTAATAGGAGATAACGATGAATAAGAAATTAGTAACAATAGCAATTTTAACAGTAATGATAAGTACTGCCTTAATGGCCGGTAACCGGGGATCAGACTTTGGTGGTGAAATGGAAAGTGTACTCGAATCAGTTGAGATAAGTTCTCTTTACGATGCAGAGGCAGAAGGCATTTTGTTAATGAGAGAAGAAGAAAAGCTTGCAAGAGATGTATATCTTACCCTTTATGATAAATGGGGGCTAAGGACTTTTACAAATATTGCCGGTGCAGAAAGTACACACATGGATGCAATGGGAATTCTTCTGGAAAGATATAATCTGGAAGACCCTATAAAATCTGATACAATAGGTGTTTTTACAAACCCCGAAATGCAGAATCTTTACAATACACTTGTAGCACAGGGATCTGAGTCTTTTAATGCAGCTCTTAATGTAGGAGCTACTATTGAGGATCTTGATATATATGATCTTGAAAGACTGATAGAAGATACAGATAATGACGATCTTAAAATAGTATATCAGAATCTTCTAAAGGGTTCCAGAAATCATATGAGAGCCTTTGATATGCAGCTTTCAAGAAATGGAATTGATTATCAGGCTCAGTATATATCAGATGAAAGTCTTTCAATTATACTTAATACAGATATGGAAAGAGGCGCTGTAATAACCAATCCAAACTTCAGGTTCTAGATTTATCAGAACCCGATAATACGTTTTAATTCCAACCCCAGGTCTGTATCTTTTTTAAGGTGCAGACTTTTTATATTCAGGTTTTCGGCAGCAGTAATATTTTCTTTTAAGTCATCTATAAATAGTGTAGTTTTGGGATCCAGATTATATTTAGACAGTAAAATATCATAAATATTCCTATCAGGCTTAATAGCTTTTACATCCCAGGAAATTATTTCACCATGAAACTGATTAAAAAAATCAAATTTACTGCGAATTATTTTAAACCCGTATTCCGGAAAATTTGATAACAGGTAAATTCTGCATCCAAGTTCTTTATATTTTATTGCATAGTCAATCGTATTTTTTAAGGGGGATATATGGTAAGGGGCTTCCCTGATAAATTTATCAATATCCTGGCCGTATGGTTCATTCATTTTGGATAGTTTTTCTATGGCTGCATCCAGTTCAATTGTACCTTTATCAAGTTCCAGCCAGATCTCGCCCCCAACAATGCTGCTTAAGGGATGATTATAATAATCATCTTTACTAAAAAGAGTTCTGTAAATCCCTTCCGGGTCCCAGTCCAGAAGTACATTCCCTATATCAAAAACTATATTTTCTATTTTACTCATTCTATATTTTCAACCTCTGTTTTGTTTCGGATAAAAAAAACAATTCCAATGGATACCATTGCCGCATTAAGAATGTATAGAAATATTACACCATCAAAATTATATAAAACTTTATGAATTATCCCGGATCCATAGCCAATCAGAAGAGCGATCAGAAACAGGAGACTATTTGAACCGTTTTTTCTTGTTTTCCATGATTTATAAATTGAGAAAGGCCAGGCCAGACCAAAACACAAAAGCATAACTGCCTCAAAAATACTCAATCAAATCTCCCTTGTTGATTTTTTTATTTATTTGATCATTCAAAACTATTCCAGTTTCTGGTAATTGATCACTGATAACTGACTCAGCCAAGCATTCCCAAAAGAATTTCCCTGACTTTGTTTCTTAACTCTTTGTCGGAAAGTTCTTTTTTTTTCCTGCATTAGGATTTACTATCATACATAACTTCATAATGTGATTTAACTTGATTTACCTCTTCCAGTCAAGTATAATACGTGATCGTGATGGAGGTACCTGATGGGTGAACTTGAAAGCTATTTTAATGAATTCCGAAAAAATATAATCGGTATCGATGAAACATTTGAATCTCCCTATGGCAGAATGCCGGTTGTATATGCTGACTGGATTGCAAGCGGTCGATTGTACAATGAAGTGGAGGATCGTATAAAAAACTTAGTAGGACCATGGGTGGCAAACACACATTCAGAATCCAGTGAAACCGGTACGGTTATGACCCATTCCTATCATCTTGCTCATAAAATTATTAAAGATCATGTCAATGCAGGGGTTAATGATGTAATAATTACCGCAGGTTTTGGTATGACATCAGTTATTAATAAACTTCAGCGTATTCTGGGCTTAAAGATTCCGGAACAGTTTAAAGAGGGGTATCTTGCAAATGGGTTCCCTTCAGAAAAAATTGAGAAATCCGGTACTCTTAAGCGTCCAATAGTGTTTGTAACTCATATGGAGCATCATTCGAATCACACATCCTGGCTGGAAACAATAGCAGATGTTATTGTTATTGAGCCTGATAAGTATTTACGTGTTGATACAAAAAAACTGGAGGAGCTTCTTGAAGAGTATAAGGATCGTGAGATTAAAATTGGCGCTTTTTCTGCCTGCTCCAATGTGACAGGGCTTTCTACACCATATCATAAACTGGCAGGAATAATGCATCGGGCAGGGGGAATATGTTTTGTAGATTTTGCAGCATCTGCTCCCTATACTGATATTGATATGCATCCGGAAGGTGAAGGTGAGGAATATCTGGATGGGGTTGTTTTTTCTCCCCATAAATTCCTCGGAGGTCCTGGAAGTTCCGGAGTTCTCATTTTTAACTCAAAACTTTATCACAATAAAATACCGGATAATCCAGGAGGAGGTACTGTTTCCTGGACAAACAGGTGGAATCATCACAACTATATAACAGATATTGAAGCCAGAGAGGACGGCGGAACTCCAGGATTTATTCAGTCTATGCGAACTGCTATGGCGATTGGTTTAAAAAACAGGATGGATGTTGAAAAAATGGCGAAGAGGGAGGAAGAACTTCTTAAGACGGCATTTACCAGAATGGAGAAGATAAAGGAGCTGCACATTCTTGCGGGTGAACACAAAAAGCGAATAGGTGTAATCTCGTTTTATATTGATAATATTCATCATAATCTTATAATTCGAATTTTAAATGACAGGTTTGGTATTCAAATTCGGGGAGGCTGTTCCTGTGCAGGTACCTATGGCCATTTCCTCCTGCATGTTACCCGGTCAAAATCAAAACAGATAACAGAGCAGATAAATGATGGAGATCTCTCTTTAAAGCCTGGTTGGGCAAGGCTTTCTCTTCATCCTACAATGACAGATGCAGAGCTTGAATATATAATGGATGCTCTTGATGCACTTGTAATTAATGTCGAAGAATGGAAGAAAGATTATACCTATTCAAGTATTACAAATGAGTTTGCTCATAAAAGCTTTACAACTAAAAAGCCGGAAGACTTTAGAAGCTGGTTCAGCTTTGAAAGGTCAGAATAAAAGAAGTGCCTTTATTTTCTATTATTTCTATTTCCCCGCCAAGCTGATCTGTTAGAGCTTCAATAAGAAGAGTACCCATCCCCGGCCCCGGTTTGCTGCCTTTATTTTTGGAAGTGGAAATTCCTATTCCGTTATCTTTCACTTTAATAATTATTTCTCCTGTTTCTCTCTTTTTTATAAGTATATCGATTTTACATTCAGTCTGTTTCAATCCTGTAAAGGCGTGTTTGAATGTATTAATAATAAGCTCATTTACAAGGAGCCCGCAGGTAGTTGCACGATCAATATCAAGGTAGACAATATCGCCGGTTACTGCCACCTGTATCGGGTTTCCAATTTTATTATGGGTAGCAGAGATTGTGGTTACAATCTGGTACAGGTAGTCATAAAAATCAATTTCAGAAACAGAATCGGTGGAATAGAGCATCTCATGTACCAGCGCCATAGACTGAATTCTGCTTTGAAGAGATTCGAGTGTTTCCTGAATCATACCATCTGACAGATCGGCAAGTTGAAGATTAATTAAACTGGTGATAATTTGCATATTATTTTTTACTCTGTGGTGAATTTCTTTTAACAGAATATTTTTTTCTTCAAGAGAAGCATTAAGTTTTGTTTCAGCGGCTTTTCTGGATGTAAAATCCTGACCTGTGAATAATAGTTCGTTAATTGTCCCATCCTGATTAAGAAGCATTGTATTTGCCCATAAAATCCAGACTTCTTTTCCGTCTGCTGTAATATTCCTATTTATACCATTCCAATATTTTTCATCTTTAGTAAAAATCCTCTCAAGTATGTCAATATCATTGGGATCATTGGTTTTTAATACAGTGTCCTGTACCGCAGAGCCAATCAGCTCCTCTTTTGTGTATCCATAGAACTTCAATCCAAATGGATTACAGTATGTAATTGTTCCGTTCGGAGTTATTCTCATAATTATACTGTTAATGTTTTCAATAAGAGTTTTATACTCCTTCTGACTTACACTAAGATTGTCAATAGTTAAATTAAGTCGTTTTTCCATTTCCGAAAAAGCTTTTGCCAGAAATCCGATCTCGTCTTTTCTTTCAAGTATCTTAGGGGGAATGCTCCATTCTTTATCTGCATTTTCTATCCAGGAAATTTGGGAAACCAGTCTGCTGAGTTTTATAATAGGTTTTGCTGTTGCTCCTGCAATCAGGTAGCTGGTAAACACGATAATTACAAGAAATAGAATGAGAAAAATAATGCTGAGCATACTGGCCCTTTGGTAATCTGACATATAATCAGATTCAGGAATAATTACCAGTACGTACCAGTTCAGGCCATGAGGCCCATAGTATGAGGTCGATCTTACCAGATATTTAATATTATTTACTTTTAATGGAAATTCAAAAACCATCCCCTTCTTGTCATCAGCAATCTTTTCAAGAAACCTTTTTGAAACGGCGGAAAATATCGGGTTTTTAAGATTAACTGCAGGAATTGAATGATTAAGACTATCCAGTAATGGAATTTTTTTAGATGTGGCTATTGTAATCCCGGAGGGTTCCATTACAAGAACTGATGAGTTGTTGCTCATAGAGAGTTGTGCCAAAAATTTACTGATTCCTTCCAAAGTAACTGAAGTTGTAAAAACACCACTGAATTCATTTTCTACAGGAAAGTAAGGTTGGCTGCCGGAGATCGCCGGTTGATTGTTGGATGAGAACAGATATATATCTGACCAGGCAGGAAGTTTATTTTTTATTGAAGCTTTATACCATGGACGCAGTCTGGGATCGTAATTGATAACAGTTTTTTCCAGCTTAAGTTTTTGTCCCCTTAAATCTGTTGCATATAATTCCAGATTTCCCCTGTTTACAATTCCTGTTCTTATTCTCCCATCGTCCATTCTCTGGGCTTCCACATATGTTCCCTCTTCCGTTCCAAAGGCAATAATATTCACAGTTTTAAATATTGACATCTGTCTGTAGAAAAACTTTCTTAGAAGATCAAAGTTATCTGATTGGTTTTCACTAATACGGATAAATGCATCGTTCAGGTTGTTTATTGTATGGGGAATATCCAGATACGAATCAAGTTTCAGTAGAACTTTATTGGTGATTTCCTTATGAATTGTACTGATATTTTTATTTATAAGTGCCTTATTCAAGTTAGAGGTTATTAATCCAAAACTTATAAAAATAAGAACAATAAGGAGACTTGTGAATAGTGTAATAGATGTTCTAAGATGTCTGGAATTAATAACAAACTCCTTAATTATATCTCCATGGGGGTGCAGAATATCCTGATATTGTATAGTATAGATAAAATAGACAGGAGGTGCAAATATGTACATAAAAAAAAGAAGTGAAATAGATAAAAAAGTTTTTAATACGGATATTATGAAAAATGTTGAAAAGCAGGTACTTATTGGAGGTGATCAGGGTTGGGACAGCCATGTAATGCGAATGTTTACCCTGGGGAAGGATGGTTATTCCCCAAAACATACTCATCCCTGGGCTCATGTGGTCTATATTGTAAAAGGAGAGGGCGTAATTTTTATTGATGGTGTTGACTATCCTGTATCCGGAGATTCTGTTGCAGTGGTACCTGGGGGAAAAGAACATCAGTTTACACAGAAGGGTAAGGATGAGTTTGTTTTTATGTGTATTGTACCCACAGAAGGGGATGTGTAATCAGCTTACAGTGTGACAGTGTGAATCTTAATCATATTGGTTCTATTTTGGCCTGTCAGAGGCATGCTGCTTACTGCAACAACCTTATCCCCTGGTGAGCAGAAACCTCTGGCTACTAATATTGTATCAGCATTATCAAACAGCTCATCACTGGAATCAGCCAGGTCAATCTTAATACCGTAAACTCCTCTAAAGATGGTAAGGCTTCGAAGGACACTCTCATCGGGTGACATTCCCAATATGGCTTTGGATGGCCTGTATTTGCTCAAATCTTCAATTGTGCGACCCGATTTTGAGAAACCAACCATGTACCTGGGGTTTATAGTGTTGCATAGTGTACATGCAGAATAGCAGACAGCGTCAGCAGTGTCTCCGGGATCTCCGGATAAGTTGTACAGTTTTTCAGTTGTTTCATTGTAGTTAATTTCTTTCTCTGTTCTATCTGCAATATTAGTCATAACTGTAACTGTTTCTATGGGATATTCGCCCATGGCTGTTTCTCCGGAGAGCATAACTGCATCGGTTCCATCAAAAATTGCATTGGCTACATCGTTTGCCTCTGCTCTTGTAGGTTTTGGCTTTGAAATCATAGATTCCATCATTTGGGTAGCTGTAATAACCGGTTTGTGTGCCACATTGCATTTATGAATAATTTGCTTTTGAAGAATGGGAACATCCTGTGCTGATGTTTCTGCTCCTAAGTCTCCTCTGGCTACCATTATCCCATCAGATTCGTCAATAATACGGTCAATATTGGTTATGGCTTCGGGTTTTTCAACCTTGGAAATAATAAATGCCTTTTTCCCTTTTGCTTCAATCTTTTTTCTCAACCCGATTATATCCTCAGCCTGCCGTACAAATGAAAGTGCAATAAAATCAACATGGTTTTCCAGACCAAAATCAAGGTCTTTTATATCCTTCTCTGTAAGAGCAGGTGTGCTTAAAGGGGTATCCGGAAGATTTATTCCTCTAAAAGAGCGGATCATTCCTCCATTCATAACCTCACATGTAATAATTCTATTCTCAATGCTTTTAATTATTAGTTCTATATTTCCATCATCCAGAAGAATCTTTTCTCCTGGTTTTGCCTCTTCCGGCAGGGGTTTATAATTTATACTCAACATTTCCCAGTTACCAACAATATCTTCTGTTGTTAGTTTCAGATTAGCTCCTTTTATAAGTTCAATTACCTCTTTACTCTGTTTTCCTGTCCTTATTTTCGGTCCCTGAAGGTCAAGTAGTATCCCAATATATTTACCGGTTATCTTTGATACCTTTCGAACATTCCCGATAGTTGTTTTATGGAATTCGTAGGAGCCATGGGACATATTCATTCTGGCAACATCCATACCTGCTTCTACCAGTTTCTGCAGAACTTTTTCGTCCTGACTTCCCGGCCCTATTGTACATACTATTTTTGTTGATTTCATACTAATTATGGTACTCCATTAATTATTGCAATGCAAACTAATTTTTCTTTTCCGATTCACCTTTCGTAACTTTCCCCATTACAAGAAAGGCGGAAAACATACATATTGATGCAAATATAAAAATACCATGGAATCCGAAAATATCTATTATAAAACCAGTAATTGGCGGTGCTCCTATAGCTGCCGCCTGGGAAAATGTGTAGTAGAGCCCGGTATATATTCCCATGTTTCCATAACTTGCCATCTGCCAGAGCATTGGAAAGGAATTTGTAACTACAGATACCCAAAATGTTCCAAAAATAAATAGAAGTATGAAAAAACTAAAGAGCATAGCAGTCTGTGAAAAATCAAGCATATTGCTTATTCCGGGGTGTGCTGCAAGTAAAATTGTAACTATAGTAAGCATTAGCAGTGAGGTTCTGATTGTCTTTTTTCTTCCAATTTTATGGGCGATAACACCACTTAAAATTGCAAACAGGGCATACGAGATTGCAACCATACCTGCAGCAAGTCCCGCTGTTCCGGATGAAACACCAATAATCTCTTTTGAATAGAGGCCTATAAATGGAAGAACTCCCTGGTAGCCGAGAAACCATAGGAACAATGAGATTAAAATAAGAAAAGCACTTTTGTCTTTACTGGAAAAAATTAATCTGATAGATTCACTTGTCTTTACCTTTTCCTCTGTATCCTCAGCTCTATGTTTTTCTTTAATAAAAATAAAGAGGATCAGAGTAGCAAGAATTACCAATCCACCTGCAATTGGAAAGGCAAGTATTTCATCAGTAGGGCCTCTTCCTGGAAGATTAATTTTAACATCCATAAGTTTGGCAAGAATAATAGTTCCAACAATAGCAGCAATTCCTGCCATTGTATTTATAACTCCATTGGCTTCAGAACGGTATTCTCCGGGAATTGTATCAGGCATAAGGGCTACTACAGGGCCTCTTCCTGCCTGTTTAAAAATATTAAGAAGGAATATTGCAATAATCAGACTGCCAAGTCCCCAGAGAGCGGAAAACGGAATTAGTCCGAATAGTATACCTGACAGGGGCAGTGTAACGATTATATAGGGCATTCTTCGCCCTATCCTTGTATGTGTTTTGTCTGACATGGCTGCTACAATGGGTATTAAAAATAATGCAAAAATATTATCAAGAGTCATTATCGATCCAATCAGACCTTTTGATTCCATAAACCGGGAAAGGAATATTGGGATGTATGTGTCATATAGGGGATCCATCAGCCCCATGGTAAAAAAACCAAGTCCAATCAAAAAAGTAGCTCTGTAATATTTCTTCATGCCTTCTTTCATTTTCACCTCCATTTTCTCTTTTTTTTTACCCTAGATTGGTGAACAGGAGATGTCAAGTATTTTACAGGCTTTTGCGATGTATCTCACTTTTAGGATTTGATGGCTATATTGCTTCATTTTTCTCTAATAACCATAAGAAAATATTGAAATTAGGTATATCGCAAATAGCTTTTTTAGAATATAGTTGGTATTTTTAGTGTATGTGTACTAAACTCAGAGTATGGTTGTTTGGGAAGATATGACAGAATCAGAAAGGGACAGGTTAATCTATCTTACTTTGAGTGAAGATGCTTTAAAAGCTATTGTAGTAATAATGCAGGGGAAGCATGGTCCGAATGTATCCACAGAAGAAATTATGAAGTTTGCATTTAAAGTTGCAAGAAACAGAATGATACCAAATAAATTAAAAACGAAAAATGAAAAATGAAAAAAATACAGTCGATATAGTTTCTAATAATTGCCTTTCTTTTGTGCTGATGCGTCAAAGGAAGAAAATTGCTCTTTTAAATATCGATGCAGAGGACTGTACTCTGTATGATTATAAAAGTGATGCCTTTTTTAATCCATGGCTCAAAGGATTTAGTGATAAAAAGCTTGATCTTAAGCTTGTTAAAGATGCCGGGTGCTGGCAAATCGTTTCCAACAGGGAAGTTCTGGTAAATGGTGTTGGTTGGCGAAAGCGTGTCCTGAAGGATGGAGATAAAATTCATCTTGGTGAGTATCATTTAGTCTTTGAAGGTAATTTTCAGGAAGATATTCCATCTGATCCGGTTATTCCACCTGCCTTAAAAAATCAAAAAAAACTGGTTAGACTATTAGAGGCAGCAGCAGTCCTTATGAGTGTATCATTTCTATGGTACTGTACAACTTTAAGTAATGATACAGAGACTATTCCGGATATTAGCAGTGATATTACCATTGGACATGAATCTGAACTTCCTCCGGATTATATTGATAAAACGGATGAGCAGGATGAAACAGGTGTGATATATAAGACAAAACCGGATTTAATTGTGAAAGATATTGGTAGAAGGACTCTTCTTGTTTACGAACCAGGTGAAAAACCGGTGCCGCAGAAACTTGATATTTTATTTATTCATGCTCATCCGGATGATGAAAGTCTGGATTATGGATTGTATATGGCGCAGGCTGCAGAAGAGGGGAAATCTACAGGGATTATTGTTTTTACAGATGGAGATTCCGGTTTTGATAAGTATCCTGACCGGCCGATTGATGGCTTCTATCCTGATGCTGAACTAACAGTTCCCAATCTTGCAAAGGTCAGAGTGCAGGAGGCTGAGAAGGCGCTGACTGTACTTGGAGCTGAGGTCTATGTTCGAATGGGCTTATGGAACAGACCCTATACTGCAGAAGAGGTTAATAAAAGCTTAAATACTCTATTGGATGAATGGGGTGGTCGGGACTTTCTTATTGAAAAGCTTGTTGATTATATCGAGATTTTTCAGCCTGATATAATTGTTTCTCCTGATGGAGCTTGTCAGGCAAGGGAACATTTTGAACATGAAGCAGTAGGTCTCTTATCAGAAATGGCAGTAAATGTTTATCGAAAGAGAGATCCCGGTAAGTTAAAGGCCTATTTAAAACTGGTGGATGTGCAGCAGATAGAAGCATACAACGGTATCACCCTATTAAACATTGATGCCAGTGGGGACAACAAATGCAAAGAGATAAAACGTGCAGCTTTAATGATGCATCAAACCCAGGCTGATGCAAGTTACTATGGGATAAAACGATTAGAAGATTTCCCTTTTGAATACTACATGATCCAGTATGGTTCTGTTAATAACGAAAATTTAACACTTGCGTTTATAGATAAAGATAAAAAAGAAACTCCATCCGGTTCCTCTTTTTAAAAATATTGTGCACTAATTTTTTTTATCTATTGTTTTTACACTGATTTTAAGTTTTAGAAGTCGAAAATAAGAAAAATTAAGCTAATTTAATGGGAAAAGTGTAAAATTTGGTTGAATACTGTAATAAACCTGATAGAATAGAGTGTAGTTGATTATCGGGTATATACCCCCGGTTCTCAAAAAATGAATAAGCTTTATCCCAGGAGTTGTAAATGGCTGAAAAAGAAACATTGGTAGTTGCTTCTAAAGTAAAGAGCTACATAAAAACCGTTGGCGGGCTTAACTGTTCTGCTAAAGTAATTGATGTACTTTCTGACAAGGTTAGAGAAATATGCGATGCCGCAATCGAAAATGCCAAGAACAGTAAGAGAAAGACCGTTCTTGAAAAAGACATCTAAATTCTGTTTCAGAGAGTATTTTAAAGCAGGGCTATGAAATAATTCATCTCCCTGTTTTTATATTTAACTTGAAATAAAATCCTCTTACCAATCAATGTTTTTTATCTTCTGTGGTGTTATTCTCTAACGGTTTGCAGGCCTTTAAGCATCATCATTTCAAAAATCCCGCTTCCATTCTTCTCTGTTGTTTCATTGTTTTCTAAAATTTTCAGATGGAAATCTGCATTGAATCGAAAGTAATAGGGCTTTGTAAAAAGACGTGTAACACTCTTTATAGGCCAGGATAGATTTTCCAAAAGGTTCCTGGTTTCTATAAAGACAGGACTTGTAATTAGAATTTTAGTTTGAACCTCTTTTTGTACTACATTTATAGCTATTTTTTCAGGGTAATCTCTTCCTCCAGAGTGACGCGACCAGTCTGTAGGGTTAAATGTAAGTACAAAATCTGAGGAGGAGAGAATGTTATCTCCATTTGCAATGTAAAATACAGGAATATTATTGCTGCCGTAATTAGGCGCTGTAAGCATTTGAGAGAATATAACATTTGGATAGATTACCTATTGCATAACTGTTGCTGATTTTCACATCAAGTGATTTTTGAGATGCTTTAAAGCTGTCAATTCCTGGTGAATCATCAACTGTTATTTTATCTCCATCAGGAGTAGTTATAATAATGCTGACATTAGGATCTGCTTTTCCTCCCGGGTTTAGAATGTTTTTTGTGGAAAAAACTATCACTGCAGTTGACCCATCGCTGAAAGATGCATCGAAGTACCACCATTCAAAGAAATTACCTTCCGGATTGGTACGCAATCCGTCTTCCCATGGCTGAACTTCTGTACTAAAAGTTTTATCTACAATCTCATCGGTTATCGGACCATGGGGTTTTGTAGAGGAAATACAACTGCTGATAAGGTATAGAGAAAATAAAATAACAATAATAAAAAACACTTTTTTTGTTCTCATGTATACAAGTATAAGCTGGGGAAATTAATTAATAAAGATGGTAATCAAACAAAATATTGTATATATTAGGGAGAGAAATGGAGAATAAGATGAAAAGATATATCGCTCCCATGATTTCTGCAATCGCTGCTGCAGTGGCTATTGTTGTATTTGGTTTTTTCTACTTTATTATATTCAGGGGAATTCCTGGTATAGGGTATATAGGGTATATATTTATTGTAATTGCTCTAATAGCAGTTGGTGTAACTGCAGCTGTTCTTATCCAACGCATTAAAGAGATTAAAGAAGGAGAAGAAGATGATCTTGGTAAGTACTGATTTTATTACAGGAAAAGATCTGGAAACTATTCAAATAGTTAAAGGTTCTATTGTCCAGTCAAAGCATATGGGTAAAGATATTATGGCCGGTTTTAAAACAATTGTGGGTGGAGAATTAAAAGGTTATTCAGATATGATCAACGAAGCTCGTGCCAAAGCGACTAAACGAATGGTAGAAGAGGCCGGGGGGCTTGGGGCTGATGGAGTTATAAATATACGATACGCTTCATCTACTGTTATGCAGGGTGCTGCCGAAGTTATGGTCTATGGTACTGCTGTAAAATTTAAATAATTAGCTGTAGAGACATCTGTTAATTTATACATCTGATATCTGCAACCTTTATATGTTGCTGAATCTCACTATATGAATCCATATGCCTGCTTAGGAGTATTCGTGATCCTATAATAGATGCAAGAACTATTCCTACTATTACTATTCCTGTTATAAACAGGATCCTATTACTTGTTTTCATTTTTTACCCCTGTTAAAAGATATTTTTTATATAGTATCCCTATGGCCTTCAGATTCATATCCAGAAGATCAAGGGATTTAAAGAATAGTGGAAGTTCATTTTTTACAAAATCCTGACGTTTTGATTCCTTTACCAGTTTACCGGCATCAGGGGCAACAAAATAACCGATCCCTCTTTGATTTTTAATAATCCCCTGATCCTGCAAATATCCATATGTTCTTGCAATTGTGTTTGGATTAACTTCCATATCTACTGCCATCTCCCTTACTGAAGGTATTCTATTGTCAGGTTTCCATCTATTAGACAATATATTGTCTGCTATCCTGTCGGCAATCTGTATATAGATTGCCTTTTTCTCCTTAAATTGCATTTTTCACCTCTGCTTCTTTTAACCTGAAATAAGCTATAGTCCAAAATAAAGGTGCAGGTATAAGCCAGTAGAGGGTTCTTGCAATGGTTGTTATTGTATTAATATCTTTTGGATTTATTGAGAGGCTGTTCCACTGAAACAGAAAGCCGGCATCATCAGGCCTGAAAAAATCATTAAATATATCAAAGTAAATTATTTTTGTAAAAAAGATTCCAAGAAGAGAAATTGATATGGTAAAAAGAAAGATAAAATTTATTGTCTTGATAAAATTATGCTTTCTAAAATAGACTGCACCCAGGAAAAATATACTCTGGATTACAAAATAATGAGCTGTCATTATCCAGACTTCCTTTGTAAATGGATTAAATATTTGGTTATGTCTATTAATAATCAGTATATTTATACCTTCTGAGAGATATGAAATTATGGTCAGGCCTACAATGGTTATTACTGCAAAACCAATCGTACTTATAAAAAGGCGGCTAAAGAATTTTTCAAAGGTTGATGCTGGAAGCAGTAGATAATTTTGGGCCGTTTCTTTTCTATGCATTTCTCTGAATATAGTGCTTGTAGCAATTAATCCGCCAATAAAGAGAAGTTTAGTAAAAAGATTATAATATAGTTGATCCGATGGTGAACCGTAATATGCACTAATAGCTGAGATAAGGTAGATTACGGCCATGGCAGCTCCTGATGTAATTATAGTAGTATTAATATTACTGTAGAGATCCCGTTTGAACAGATATAGTAATCTCCCTGGTGAAAAAATATTAGTTGTTTCCATTGTTGGTTCCTTCATTAAACACTGATTTTATCCCTTCAGGATTTGTTACGACTGTGTTGAAAAGTGTTTCAAGTTCTATTCCTGACTGATCCTGATCATTGTTAGTCATTACAATCTTATATCCATCAATTTCTTTTTCTGAATAAAGAACATTTTTATATTCCGGTTCATTGGATATTTTTCTAACCGTTAATGTATCTGTTATCCGTTCAATAGATTCGTTGAAAATGACCTTCCCATTGTCTATTATAATTATTGGATCGATAAGATTTTCCATATCTCGAACCTGATGAGTGGAGATAATAATAAGTCTGTTTTCTGTGCCGGTTGAAGCTATTATTCTTCTAAACTGGGTTTTTGATGGTATATCAAGACCATTTGTGGGTTCATCAAGAAGAAGCAGGTGGCTGTTACAGGCTATTCCAAAACTGATAAGAAATTTCTTTTTTTGACCGTAGGAAAAAGAATTGAGCTTTCGATCCGTAGGAAGCTGGAATTCGTTTAGTAATTCCATAAACCTGCTTTCATCGAAGGCTGGATAAAAAGGGGCATAGGTGTTTTTATATTCAACAGCTTTTAGCCCGGGAAGATAATATTCTTCCGGCAGAAAGAATATATCCTGCAGAAATTCAGGATTTCTAAGTTGGGGTATAAAACCGTTTACCTTAATTGTTCCTGTGTTCGGGAAAAGCAATCCGGATATTATCTTTAGCAGGCTTGTTTTCCCAGCGCCATTTTTCCCTAAAAGACCGTATATATTACCGGCTTCCATTTGTAAGGAAAGATTGTTAAATAGTTTTGTTTTCTTATAAGCAAAATCAAGATTCGAAATATTTAGCATGACACCTCCTGGTGTTCTATTTGACTAGTACACTAGGAATGTATATCCTGATTAAATATTTGTCAAGAGAAAAAAGATATAATTTATGTTTTTTTCGAAAACCCTTGAGATAAACAGGTCGAACGCCTGTAGGGGCAAAAGATTTTTTGCCCCTACAGGCGTAATCTGGCCTTCAGAACAAAGAGAATTACCAGTGTTCCAATAATATAAAAGATAATCATTGGAAATCCTGCAGCAATTCCAAACCAGTTTGCAGTATAACCCACTATCCATGGCCCGGCTAAACCGCCCAGGCCTGCAAAAAAGAACAGAAAACTGAAAATTTTGGATTTACTATCTGGAAATAAACCAGCTGCAAGAGCTAT
>JAUVLL010000256.1 GCA_030600745.1 Spirochaetaceae bacterium
CATATCCATGCTAGGATCTACTAGCATCCAACGCTTGTCATTTTCATTCCATACTTCACATATTGCACAATATCGGTTAGTATATTCTTTCGGATTTCTTCAGGTAAATCCAGAGTCATATTTTCCAACTGATCCATTCGACTATCCTTTTTCAAAGAAATCGGGTCCGGAGCAGAATCAGGTATTTCCTTATCTGAACTCTCATTACATGAGACTAATGGTAATATTATAAATATGAGTAAAACAATAATTAATTTATTCTTCATAATTCTCCCTTTTGATAATATAATGTTCGATAAGTTTAAGCAATTTGAAAGATCATAATATCTGAAGTCCCCAGGCTAACACAATACAAAGGACCAGAG
This sequence comes from Spirochaetaceae bacterium, assembly GCA_030600745.1. Taxonomy (GTDB): domain Bacteria; phylum Spirochaetota; class Spirochaetia; order B11-G9; family B11-G9; genus JAJRQE01. Next base: position 366 of record JAUVLL010000256.1, read on the forward strand.
TAATGATAATACTGTTTTTTATCCAGGAAATAAGTGCTGCTGCTGCAAGAACAATTATTGAAATCCAGGGTTTATTCGGAATTCCGAAAATACCTCCAGGAATAATAAGGGCTCCTAAAACAGCATATGGAATATAGGAAAGAAAAGTTTTGACTTTTTGAGGTATATTATCTGCACGTATGTAAACAAGGGGAATTAGTCTTGGGATATATGTTACTGCAGCCATTAATAGAATAAGTAATAAAATACTACTCATTTGCAACTCCCTTTTCCTGAGTATTTAATAACGTGAATATAAGTGAAGATACTATAACAGCACTTACCAGAGACCAGTTGCTTCCTATAAAGGGTACATATCCAAATATTGTATTTAATAAGGCTGCTGTTATTGCAACCAAAAGGGCTTTTCTTCCTTTTTTAATTTCAGGAATAAGTAAAGACATAAAGAGAACATAAAGCCCCATCCCGAGACTGGATCCCAGAGCATCGGGAATAAAAAATCCAAGGACATACCCTGAAGCAGTGCCGGCACCCCATGAAGCCCATGAAAAGAAATGAACAGCCATCACATAGGATGGAGTCAGTTCTCCCTCTTTGGCCATGGTAACAGAAAAAGTCTCATCAGTAACACCAAAGGCGATGACAGGAATCTGCCAATTGCACGTCTTCTGAAGTTTACTACCTAAAGATGCGCTCATTATGAAATGACGAAAGTTTAACAAAAAAGTGGCAGCAACAATACTTATCCAGCCGGCACCGGTTGTGAGCATATTAAGCGCCATAAACTGGCTGGCTCCGGCAAATACAACGGTAGAGAAAAGAATCCCATCCGATAAAAGCAAATCTGCATTTTTTACCATCAGCCCAAATGCCATAGCTATAGAGAAATAACCAATCATAATGGGGAAAGCGTCTTTGAGACCCATCATGACAGTTGAGTTTCGACTCTTAACAGGTTCTCTAATTTTTTCAGATTCTATCATTACACATACTTATATCAGGAGAAATAAGTATGTGCAACAATAATTACTGAGCCCGTACATTACAGACAGTTTCCAAATTATATGGTATATTTAATTATAGAAAAGATGTTTTACAACAAAAGGATTATTTGATGCCAATTATATGTAGATTTCGGGGAATTAGAATATATATCAATTATTCAGAACATCTCCCACCACATTTTCATGCTCAATATGGTGAATATGAATGTGCTGTAACTATCGAAAATATTGAACTTCTTACCGGTTCCATGCCAAATAAACAATTAAAGATGCTTTTAGGATGGACAGCATTGCATCAGGAAGAACTTAATGAGGAATGGTATCTGGCTCAGCATAAACAGGAACTTTTTCCAATAGAGCCTTTAAAATAAGTGAGGTATTATAAATGAATACAAAACTACCATCTAAAGTAGAGAAATACCTGGATTCCGGAAGAAAAAAAATTATCCAGGTAACTCCATGTGAAAACTTCAGTTTAAATGTTCTATTTGATAATGGCGAAACCAGATCTTATGATATGTCTGACAAATTAATTGGTGTATTTGAAATTTTAAAAGATAAATCAAAATTTGATATGGTATTTCTTGATGAATTGGGAAATATAGCCTGGGATAGAAATATCAGTGTAGATTCCAGTAAAGTGTGGAACAACAGAATTGATTTATGCTCAGATTCTGTGTATATTGATTCTACACCATATAAAATAAAATAGAAATTACATCAACTTTCATGAAATAATGCAGGATCATTTACTATAATACCATCTACACCCATAGTTTTTAATTCTACAATTTTCTCCAAAGTGCTTAGCCCTCCCAACAATTCCTCAACTACTTCATTACTTTCAAGAAGAAGAGCTCTTTCTATACCGTCATCCACACCAACAGCGACAATATTATTATCATCCTCAAGAAACCCTATACCCCATTCCCTGGCCAGCTTTTGAATCTTTAAATAAGGCATTTTATCCTCCATATATACAGTACTACAGTTAGCAGTTATCAGTAAACAGTGAGGAATCTGATAGCTGTTCACTGTAATAATATGTTAATATCCAGTAGAGGGAAATCACTTGAATCTGATCACTGCATTTGATATACAACTATTACAATCACAAACAATCGCATTTACCGGAGGCGGCGGCAAATCCAGTACAATGTATCGCCTGGCTTCCGAATTGGCAGAAAAACAACAACGGGTGCTTGTAACAACAACAACAATGATATTTCATCCTGAAATAAAGAAAAGACCCTATGATATTTTTTTTACTGGGAGTGCTGATACATTATTAAAACAAAAATCACCTGATAAAGGAACCATTACCGTCGCTGGTACAGAAATAATAGCGGATGGGAAAAAAATCAAAGGTTTTTCACCGGTTGAGCTGAATTTTATCCAAAAATCAGGCGCCTTTGATACAATACTAGTGGAAGCAGACGGAGCAAGAGGCAAACCGATAAAAGCACCGGCAGAATATGAACCGGTTATTCCCTTAGATACAGATATAGTAGCCGGAGTGATAGGGATGGACTGCATCGGCACAAAAATTAATAAGGAAAATGTTCATCGTCCGGAAATATTTACAGAAATTACGAATAGTTCACTTGATGATGTTATTGGAACACAGATAGTAAAAAGACTAATAAATTCTCCTGCAGGTATCTTCAAAAACACTTCCCCTGGAAGCAGAAAAATTGTTATATTCAATAAAAGCGATACACCATATCGAATTACCAAGGCAAGAGAGATTGCCGAAAACATATCAGAATCCTCTGGAATTGAGAGGGTTCTTATTACCTCAATGACTGGAAACGACCCCGTTATGGCAGTTATAGAACCAGGAGCTAACAAATGGAACTTTTTCAGACAGCAGCAGAACTAAGAGAAAAAAACAAACCCTTCGCTGTTGCAACAATAGTCTCATCCAAAGGATCTACCCCAAGATCTAATGCAAAAATGATAGTTATAAATAAAGATACTACTATCGGCACTATCGGTGGAGGTCTTGCAGAATCTTATATTATTAGAGAATCTGTTGAATGCCTTAAAACAGGTCAGTCTAAAATGGTGGGATACACCCTTGACAGCGGATCAGGCAAAACTAGTATTGCAATGACATGCGGAGGAGATCTTGAAGTATTTATAGAAATAATAATTCCAAGACCTGAGCTATTAATTATTGGCGGCGGCCATGTTGCATTTCAAATTGCCCGTTTGGCAGAAACCCTTGATTACAGCATAACTGTGGTTGAAAATAGAAAAGAATTTATTTCAGAAGAACGATTCCCCATGGCCCGACAGTTGTTTTACCATAAAAATATTACAAAAGCAGCAGAGATGGCTCCAATAGATAATAATACGTACATAGTGGTATGTACCGGAAGTGTTGATGAGGCAGCTTTAAGGGCTGTTATTAATTCAGATGCAGCATACATTGGAATATTAAGCAGCAGGCGGAAAATTACCCTTATTATGAACCATATGATAGATAATGGTTTTGATGAAAAGAAATTAGCCTCTATATATGCGCCAATAGGCCTCGATCTGAATGCTGAAACTCCGGAAGAGATAGCATTCAGCATACTCTCGGAAATACAGATGATACAATCAAGATCAACAGGCAGATCTATTAAACAAAAATACGATAACCTTATTATTGTTCGTGGAGGCGGGGATATTGCATCCGGATCAATTGCCAGACTTTACAATGCCGGATATAGAATTGTTGTTCTGGAAATAACCGAACCGACAGTTATTCGAAGCAAAGTTTCTTTTTCACAGGCAATGTATGATGGTTCAATAACCATAGACGGAATAACTGCGATAAAAGCAGAGAATGAAAAAGATATAAAAGATATTCTTGCAGAAAAAGCCATTCCTGTAATAGATGATCCCAATGGTAAATATGTAGCTCTTCTAAACCCGATAGCTGTTGTAGATGGAATCCTTGCAAAAGTTAATCTGGGAACAACAAGAGAGATGGCCCCGGTTGTAATAGGTCTTGGACCTGGTTTTGAAGCCGGCGTTGATGTAGATGCTGTAATTGAGACTAATAGAGGACATTATCTGGGAACAGTTATATTAAAAGGGAAGCCCGAACCTAATACTGGTGTTCCAGGCGTTATTGGGGGGGAAGCCGCCAAAAGAGTTGTCAGATCAACCGCTCCGGGCCGGGTGGATGTAAAGAAAAAAATAGGTGATATGGTGAAAAAAGGTGATATCCTCGCCATGATTGGAGACAGCGAAGTACTTTCACAACTGGATGGTGTTCTACGTGGTATTATCCATAATGGAATGGTAGTTCCGGAGAGAGGATTTAAAATTGGTGATGTTGACACCAGAGGAAGTGTTAAAAACTGCTTTACAATTTCCGATAAAGCAAGGGCTGTAGGCGGAGGAACACTGGAAGCTGTTCTCTCACTTACCGGACCGAAGAAAGGAAATTAGGTAAAGAAAAACTAAAAATGAATAATTAAGACAAGAAGGGATTATGGAAGATATTAAACAGATAGAACTCACTAAATACACAAAATTCGCAGGCTGCGGTGCTAAACTTGGACCCGGAACACTGGACAAGGCACTTTGCGGTCTTAAGCAGCCTGATTATCCAAATTTAATAGCAGATTTTAAAACCAGCGAAGATGCAGGGATATATAAAGTCTCTGATGATATAGCACTGAT
>JAUVLL010000101.1 GCA_030600745.1 Spirochaetaceae bacterium
TTTTGTAAAAATTAGATAATATTATTGTGCCAGGTACATTATGTTCACTGGTTTCCGGCTATATAGGTTTGTCAAAATTTGGTTTTTATAATATGATTTCTACTAATGGATAGTAAATTCAGTTTTGAAAAAGCCCTAAAAACCGCAAAAATCTATCAGGAATCCACTGGGATCAACTGCAGGGTTATAGATTCATCCGGCAGGAATATTGCCGATTCTGAAGAAATACCAATCTGCGCGCAGTGCAAATTAATGAATGAAGCTGATTCCGGTAAAAAAGGGTGCGAAGATATTCATCTCTACGGCATTTACCAGGCGGAAAGGTTTGGCGGTAAGTATATATATTTCTGCTCAATGTCCCTTATGCACTGGGTTGCACCACTTATGGATGATGGTATTGTTAAAGGAGGACTCGTCTGCGGCCCTGTACTGGCTTATAATCCTGATGATTTTATGCTTGAAGGATCTGAAAAATTTGAAAGTGAACTGAAATCTCTGCCCCATATTACACCATCCAGAGTAAAAAGCTTATCAGAGCTCCTTTTCATTACTTCAACCTATCTCTCGGATATAAACTATACTGCTGTAGAGCAGGGGAAAAGCATAGAGCAGCAGTCCGAAATTAATAGTTACATACAGTACATTAAAACCATGGAATGCAACCCGGAACAAAAAAACAGATATCCAATAGAAAAAGAAAGAGAGCTTCTGGGTCAGATTAAAAAAGCTGATATTCAGGGAGCAAAAAAAACACTCAACAAAATACTGGGCAGCGTCTTTTTTTCCAGTGGTAATGACTTTGAAATTATTAAATCCAGAGTTCTTGAGCTGGTAGTTCTCCTTTCCAGGGCTGCTCTGGAGGGTGGCGCGGATGTTGAACAGATATTTGGTCTTAATTATCAATATTTAAATAAGATACATAGTTTTACAAAAGTGGAGGAACTCTCATACTGGCTGTCCACCATAATGGTGCGATTTTCCGACCTTGTTTTTACACTGAAATCAGTTAAACACACCGATGCAATCTTTAAAGCCATTCATTATATGAGTGATAACTTTACAGAAAAGATAACACTGGAAGATGTAGCTGCAGAGATCTTTCTAAGCTCTGCATATTTCAGCAAGATATTTAAAGAACAGACCGGGTTTAATTTCAGCGAGTATTTGAATAAACTACGCATAGAAAAGAGTAAATCCCTTCTAAGAAACAGCAGAATCCCACTTGTTGACATTGCCGGCATGGTTGGTTATGAGGATCAAAGCTATTTCTCCAAGGTTTTTAAAAAAATTACAGGTAATTCTCCCGGAAAATACAGAGATACAAGAGGCTTGATAGAATCCGATAATCACGAGATTCATGAATAATTACAAAAAATATCAAAATAGTTAAATACTTCATATTAGAACCTAATTTATTATAGACTTACATAACGGTGCATATTTAAAGGAAATGGGGTTTAATTCCCCTGCGAGCCCGTCACTGTAATCGGGGACTAACCTGTTATATCCACTGGCAAATGCCGGGAAGGTACAGGAAAGATTGATCCGTAGCCAGGATACTTTGTGCACATATAAAACAACGGCTTCGTGGTTCAGGTCTGTAAAAATACTTTAGGAGTTTTTTATGGCAGATTTTGAAAAATGTTCCCTGGCTCTTCAAAAAGGACAGGCAAAAGAGGTTGTTGCTATTGTAGAGGAAGCGATAACAGAAGGAATTGGTGCAAAAACAATCCTGGAAGAAGGACTCATGTCAGGAATGAGCATTATTGGTGTAAAGTTTAAAAACAACGAAGTTTACGTACCTGAAGTTCTTATAGCTGCAAGGGCTATGAATATGGGAGCGGCTCTTCTTAAACCACTATTAATGGAAGAGGGTGTTGAACCAAAAGGGAAAGCTGTACTCGGGACCGTAAAAGGTGACTTACACGACATAGGGAAGAACCTTGTTCGGATGATGATGGAAGGCAAGGGTATAGAGGTTATTGATCTTGGTGTCGATGTTTCAGCTGAAAAATTCCTGACCGGAGCAAAGGAAAACAGTGCAAAAATTGTATGCTGCTCTGCATTATTAACAACAACAATGACTCAAATGGAATCGGTTGTAAAAGGTTTTGTAGATTCCGGAATGCGTGATGATGTAACAATCATGATCGGCGGTGCTCCAGTTACCCAGAACTACTGTGATTCCATAGGTGCGGATATCTACACTGCAGATGCAGCCACAGCAGCTGAAGTTGCTGCCGAACTATTTTAATAAACCAGGAATTATTGTAATAAATCAATAAACCCCGCAGGGACTGCGGGGTTTTCTTTTTATCCTGATAATATTTTCTTAAAATGAATCAATTCGACATTAGTTTTGTAATTTCAGGAACTACTTCAAATAGATCTCCCACAATGGCTACATCTGCCAGCTGCATAATGGGGGCATCAGGATCTTTATTTATAGCTATAATAAAATCACTGGACTGCATGCCCACCAAATGCTGTATCTGCCCTGAAACACCACAGGCAATGTATACTTTCGGCTGTACAGTAAGGCCGGTCTGCCCTACCTGATGGGAATATGAAATCCATCCGGAATCAATGGTCGCTCTGGTTGCCCCAACTGCCCCCCTTACCGATTCTGCCAACGCATGAATTATTTTAAATCCTTCAGGACTCTTAACTCCTCTACCACCTGTAACAATTATATTTGCATCATGAAGACTAATTTTAGAATCCTCCCCATAAGACTCCTCGGACAAGACAGTAAACCGGGTCTGCTTCTCCTCTTCCAATACACCCTCACGAATAAGCTCTCCGGTTCTGGAATTATCTGCTTCAACTGCCTTAAAAACTCCCTGGCGAACTGTACTCATCTGGGGACGATGATTTTCGCATTTAATTGTTGCAATAATATTTCCGCCATAGGCAGGTCTGGTCTGCAAAAGCAGACCGGATTCTTCATCGATATCCAGTCCGGTACAATCTGCTGTTAACCCTGTTTCAATCTGAACTGCAACCAGAGGCATCAGGCTCCGCCCCTTACTGGTAGCTCCGGAAATAACTATTTCCGGTTTATACTTCTTGATTAGACGGGAAACAACAGCGGCATAGATTAAATCATTAAAGTACTTGAGCGATTCATCCTCAACCATTATTACCCTGTCAGCAGATTGATAAAATAAATTCTTCTCAAGCCCATTCACTTTATTGCCCATAAGCAAACAGACAACCTTACTGTTCCCTGAGGCACGTTTATCTGCAAGTTTTCTTGCTACCCCAAGAAGTTCCAGAGTTACTTTATGTATCTGCCCATCTACGACCTCTCCAAGAACCCATACATCGTTATAATTATCAGCAATTTCCGTATCAGTAAGTTTCATAATCTTCTCCTATACCAACCCTTACTTAAAGTTCAATTCGGGATTTTAATATTTGTACCAACTCCCTGGCAGAGTTCGAAGCACTTCCATTAAGTACAATAGTATGCTTATCCCTGGCATCCGGTTTTCGGGTGGAAACAACTCTTGTAGGTGATCCGCCCAGACCAATCTTCTCAGGATCTGTTTCGAGATCTTTTTCGTCCCATATTGTAATATCTACTTTTCTCGAATTCAGTCTGCCTTTAAGAGTGGGAATTCTTGGTATATTTACATCTTTTAGAACTGTTAAAACAGCAGGAAGTTTTACAAGACTTATATCGCTTCCGTTTTCATGCATTCTTTCAAGTTTCAGTTCAAGCGGCCCTGATTCAACAAAACGTGAAACATAAGTTACCTGCGGCCATCCGAGATGTGCAGCCATTCCAGGGCCCACCTGGGCAGTATCACCATCTACTGCCTGTTTTCCGCAAATAACCAGATCAACATCACCTATCTTTTTTATTCCCTGGGAAAGTATATAGCTGGTAGCATAGGTATCCGATCCACCCAATGGTCGCCCATTAAGGAGAACTCCTCTGTCAGCTCCGCAGGCAATTGATTCCCTTATTGTTAATTCCGCTCTTGCAGGTCCCATAGAGAGGACAATAACTTCTCCTCCATGTTTTTCCCTTAAGAGTATTCCCTGTTCCAGAGCATAGGTATCAAAGGGGTTCATCTCTATGGAAACACCCTCTCTTATAAGTCTTTTAGTTTCCGGATCAATACTAACCTCTGTAGTTGCCGGAACCTGTTTTACACATACTACTATCTTCATCGTACTGTTTGCCTCCCCCCAATAAACGAAAGATCCGCGAGAAGATTAAACTGCCGTTTGTAGTTCATCATTGCAAGATAGACACCACCGGATGGATACTCTGACTGCAAATTAGCAAGAGTACCCATCGGATCATATTCAGTATCTTCAGGTATCTCATAACCTACACAGTCGGACAGCAGATGGAGCTTTTTTGACATCCAGGCTTCAACCATAACCGGTATATCAATATTAATGATCAATCTGTCCACAACAGGGTTTTTATCAATAAGGGGCTGAGTAATAACAAACTCAGCACCTGCATCTATTTTCCTTGTCATTTTCTCTACTTCTTCCTCTTCGGGTTCGTAGGGATTAAATGCAACTCCCAGAATAAATGCTCCGGCGTACTCCCGATTAATATATTGAAGCAGCTCTACAGCTGTTACTGAGGATACACCCTGAATATCCAGATCTGAAGGTCTTAATTTTGGAAAGCGAACATTCCCATCACCGGACACAATTAAAAGATACTTTATTCCCTGTACAATACAGGTGTTAAGAATATTATCCAGATCCTTTTTGGAATGAAATGTATTTAGATGAATCATCACATTATCCGGTTTTACCGGGAGATCATATTCTTCGATAATTTCAGTCCCCTGAAAGGACATATTACCCATGGCGTTATCAGTTATACAGGCACAGTACCCTGCATCTAAAACCCTTTTATACCTTGTGGCAAATCTATCCAGCCGGACTTCCAGATCTTCCGCATCCTGCCTGGGAGGCAGAACTTCAACATGGAACATATTGTAATTACTGTTCATTCCCCAATCTCCTCTTTAGTCTCTGCCTGATATACTACAGCTGCAATTCCCACCAATATTGTAATTTAGTTGTAATTTTTGTACTTTTATGGGGAATTGTATTTAAAGTAGCCTTACTGTTTGTTGTCAAGCTTTTTCTTCGAAGACTCGTTTAATTGTAATTATTTTTTACAACATAAAAATCAGTAAAACAGTGTATACATCATCTCTACTATTTTTTTAATAAATACCCATCTTTTAATTCACTTCAATCAGAATTATTTCAGTCTTGATTAAAAAAATATATTCATTGGAATGATAGATATGTTTACAAAAGCTGATATTGGCAAGATAACTACTCTTATACAAGATTATGTCCCAACTGCTCAATCAATCTATCTATTTGGCAGTTATAGCAATGGAACTTCCAATAATAACAGCGATATTGATATAACCATTATAATGGACTCTCAACCATTTCCAGATTAATTGACAGAGAAGGACAATTATTGTGGATGAAAAGCCAGCAGAATTAATATCTCACTGAAAACTAACAAATTATTAGAGTTTCAGTTCATTCAACAATCTTTAATTATCCTAAAAAACCCTACAAACCTACCCCTTATCCGACAACTTCGCCCTGTACTTCTCTACTTCCCAGGTATTGATAAAGTTGACTTTCTCTTCGGACATAAACTCAGGCCCACCAAAAGAGTCAGCTATACGTATAACACGTATTGCATCCAGCATAAGGAGCCTTGCAGTTTCAGCACCCTTAGAACCATTACCCATTGAGATAAATCCCTTTCCCTGAATTAAAATCGATTTTGGTTCCTTCCCCCATTTTCTGGAAAAATCACCGTAATCTTTTTCTATGGATCTTAAAATCTCTTCTTCGGTTAGATTATCATAAACCAATGGGGTATGCCCCATATAGACAATATGGTCGGGAGAGAGAGACTGCTGCAGATTATGCAAATCTTCCCTTGAACCAAGGACGGATCTTATTTCATCCCCGGTCGTAAAAAGAGCATCCCCTTTGGGACCGGCCAGTTTTCCAATCTTTTGCAGGAAATCAGCAGATACCGATTCCTTTGTATCAAACTTAACAGCACCTGTATTGGCAGATGCCTTATTCAAAACACTGAAAAGATAATCAGACTTATCTTCAATTTCCTGCGAATCCTTTCCCCAGAGAAAAACACCATGGTTCGCAAGAAAGATATAGTCGGGAAGTTTTCCGTCATGAGCCTCTGTCCAGACTGAGAGCTCATCATCCACCTTCTTTGCCAGAACATATCCCGGATCCACCAGGGGAATCCATATACACTTATCAGGAAAAAGTTCGAGAGCTCTCTCTTCTCCCCTCTTTGAACAGGTCAGGCCGTTAACAGATGCAGGATGGGTATGAACTATATACTTTTCCGGGATGATTGCATGTAGAAGTGATTCGACACTTGGTCTGCCATTTTGCCCGGACAGACGTGAATTCATAAGATCTTCCAGAGCCTGATTCTCCCGCTCCTCTCTGTTTTTGGGATACTGCTTATTACGTATTACCTTAAGTTTATCCATACTAAGTGTTACAAAACCTTTTTCAGTAATATTTCCAAGCTCTGTACCGGAAGCCTTGACAACCATAAGATCATCCGATTTCCAGGAGGTATTCCCACCACCTGCAAGAACATAATCCGGATCAGCACCATATTTACGGGAAAGACTGATCAACTCTTTCATATTTTCTACGGGTACACCTTTTCCCATTACCTTCTCCCTGCTAAAACATCTTTTTCATAATTCATTACTTCTTCTATCAACTGGCTGTCCATTGGAACATTGGATATCTCGCAGTAGTAGTTCCAGATGTCCCCTGTTGGCATCATCTTTAATTCCTCTATTAAAGCAAGTCTTGCAAAAGCATTTCCTTCTTCATCGTACTTATTTAACCTGTCCTGTGGTTCAAGAAGTCCAAGCATAAGACCTTTCAGAGTAGCCCTTGCGCCAATTGCATAGGCCCCAATTCTGTTCATAGTTCCATCAAAAAAATCCAACCCGATATGAGTTTTATCAAGTTTATCACATCTAATAATCTCTTCTGTTAAATACCTGATATCATCATTAAGAATTACTACATGATCACTGTCCCACCTGACAGGGCGGCTTACATGCAGAAGCAGTTCGTCAAAAAACAGATACAGGGATGAAAGTTTATCTGCTATAAGCTCTGTAGGATGAAAATGTCCAGGATCGAGAGTTACTATTTTGTTATTTATTGCTGCATACCCCATATAAAACTCATGGGAACCTACAACGTAAGATTCACTTCCAATACCAAACAGCTTTGTCTCTACTGCATCCTTCATCTCTTTTGCAGATATTTCTTCGGAGTACATTTCATTCAGAGAATCCTTTAATATTGAACGGTATTTTAGTCTGTTGACAGGAAGGTCCTTCATACCATCCGGGATCTATGTATTTAAAATTGAGGGATCATTCTGTGAACGCCCCATGGCTGCTGCTATCTTTCTGCTTCTCTTCCCATGTTCTATCCAGAAATCACGAACATCTTTATCGGGATTTGAAAGTGTAAATCCCGAAGATGCTTTGGGGTGAGAGAAAAAAGTTCCGTTAAAATCAAGTTTAACATCCTTCTTCCCTGACCAGTCCATCCAGCCTTTAAAGTGTTCCGGCTCCACAGCATCTCTATCCACCTTTTTCCCATCAAACTCACCATATATTGCATGAAGGCTCAATCTGTGCTTTCCAGGCAGAAGAGAATAGGCCTTATCAAGATCTGCACGCATCTCTTTAATATTCCCGGATTTACCAGGATAATTTCCTGTAACCTGGATACCACCACCAGATAACTCTGCATCAGGTGTTTCAAAGCCGCCAACATCATCGGTTTGCCAGCAGTGGAGTGATAATGATATTTTTTTTAGCCTTTCAAGGGCTTTATCTGTATCTACACCAAGTTCAGTATATCTTTCTTTCGCATTATTATACTGTTCTGTTATATTCATAAAAATCCTCCATATTCTATTGTATAGGTATTATACCTGAAAATATGATATGACACCTTGACGATTTTTCCAATTATTAGCATTATTTTATCATAAAATGAGATTTTCGGAAGAGATGTTTTTAGGGATTAGGAATAATATCAGTAAACTGATTTACATTTTAATAGATATTTATTTAAAAAAAATGTAAACTGTTTATAAAGATACTGGAATTTAATTAAAGAGAGTATTAATGAGTACCGTAAAAGCTGAAGTAAAAACACTTCTTGATAAATTACCCGATGAATGTACATTTGAAGATGTCCAATATCATCTTTATGTTGCTGAAAAAATACAAAGAGGTATTGATAGAGCAAAGGCTGAAGGAACTTTGAGCCAGCAAGAAGTGGAGAAGGAATTCAGCAAGTGGACTATACAGTAAGATGGTCTCCTGAAGCAACAGAAGATCTTGAATCAATTGCTAAATATATTTCAAGAGATTCTGATTATTATGCACAAGCAGTTGTTTCAAAGATCCTGGATACTTCACGTACGATAAGTGAATAACCATTGATTGGTCGGGTAGTACCTGAAGCTAGTAAAGCTGAAATCAGAGAATGTTTTGTTTACAGCTATCGATTAGTGTACAAAGTTCAGGATACGACTATCACTATTGTCGCTATAATTCATGGAAAAAGATTGTTTGAAAATATTCAGGACAGATTATAGGAGTTTATTGTAACATACCTTGACGATTTCTTCAATTATTAGCATTATTTTGTCATGAAAGATGATGAAAGTTTCAAACTATATTTGAATGAATTTACACACTCAGGGGAACCAATTCGTTTTATTCGCCGAAATCCCCAAATCCCATATCCTCTTCACACTCATGATTTTTCAGAACTCGTTATAATTTTGGGCGGTAGTGGAACACATATAACAAGACATTCCCGTTTTGAATTATTTGCAGGTGATGTGTTTGTAATAAACGGAGAAACTGCTCATGGATATGAAAATCCGGATAATCTTCATCTTATCAATATATTGTATCGCCCTGAATTACTTACAAAAAACGCTGGAGATCTGACTGCACTTTCAGGATATCATGTTCTATTTAATCTTGAACCAAAATTTAGAGAAGATCATCAGTTTAACAGCAGACTGCATCTCTCACTTCAGCAGATAACCGGAATAACACCATTTATACAGGAAATTGAGAAGGAACTGGAATCAGACAATCCAGGCAGACTTTTTATGGCTTCTGCGCAGTTTTATTCACTTCTTGGACATCTGTGCAGAATGTATTCAAATGATGA
>JAUVLL010000068.1 GCA_030600745.1 Spirochaetaceae bacterium
CGTTCTTTTCTTCCCAGGCGGAGTGTGGCACTTTTCTGAGTGGGCTACTCAGCATGTTCAGGACATTGGCGGATATGATTACCTGTTCAGGAACTTTGGTTATGCACTTCAGCCTTCCGGTATAAGAAGGGTTGCGGCACAGCAGATGTCTCATCCTCTTATCTACGTTGTAGTATCAGAAAAAGCAAGTGGAGACTCAAATCAGGATCTGGCTGTAAGGCTGCTTGAGAAAATGACAACAACAGAACTTAATACCAAACATGCTGTTGAAAGCGGACACCTTGGTATACTTAAATCCCAGGCAGATTATGCTCCTTATAAAGCAGACAGATTGCTTTCAGAAACTTTATATATGCTTGATCATGCATTTTACCAGCCAAATCATCCTTATTATCCTAGTTACTGGAGTGCATTATGGACAAATATGGAGGCTGTACAGAATGGTGCTTTGACCCCGGAAGAGGGTGTTGACGCTGTAATAGCTGTTCTAAAGGCTGAAATTGGAGATGCAATTATAATTAAATAATTTAAGTGTTTAGTAATTACTGACAGGAAACCAGTTCTCCCGGTTTCCTGTTATACTATTTAGGAGGTACAGATGGGATTAAAAGCTGTACAGGAATCCAGTAAAGATAGTACTTTTGGTTTTAATCCAGTGCAAAAAAAACTGGGAAATAAATATGACTGGCTTCTTTTTATGGGTCCGGCAATGATACTTGTTGCAGTATTTTTTATTACTCCGGTTATTATTGTTTTTATCATCTCATTTACAGATATGAGCAGCCTTACAGGCTTTTCAAACTGGTCGTGGATAGGTTTTGACAACTGGATAAAGATATTTACCCATCCCCAATCGGGTCAGCATATAAAAGTTACTGTTATATACGTTTTTTTTACATTGATATTTTTCAATGTTGGGCTTGCACTCTTACTGGCAATTCTTTCAACACATATACCAAAAGCCGCAGGTTTTGCCTTCAGAGCATTATGGCTTGTCCCGCGAATTACACCTGTAGTTGTTTATATAATGATGTGGCGTTATTTAATGGCAGATTCTCCTTATGGAATATTTAATGAGCTTTTTTTCAGACCCTTAGGGTTTGAAACATCTGAAATGGTCGCCGCACATCCTTATATTGCAATTATTTTGGTTAATGGTTTTATAGGAGCTTCATTCGGGATGATTATTTTTACCTCTGCGATTGAATCAATATCCAGGGATATGATGAATGCATCCCTTGTTGATGGAGCAAATATCCTGCAGCGGATAAAGTACATTATTATTCCACAGATTAGATGGCCATTGATGTTTGTAACAACTTTCCAGACATTATCCCTGATAACCTCCTTTGAACAGATAATGATTCTTACTGACGGAGCATATGGTACGGAAGTCTGGTCTCTGTGGGCATATCATAAAGGTCTTAACAACTATTTTGGACAGTTTCAGTGGGGTTTTGGTATGGCACTGGCAGGAATTCTTGTTGTTATCAGTATTGCATTCTGTATAGCATATCTAAAATTTTTTAAGTTCAGCGATATGATTCAGGAACCAAAAATTGAAACACTGTAAAAGGAGGAGAATCTATGATAGTGAATTCAAAAATTAGAACCTTCCCCTGGGGAAAGGTTATACCATTTGCTATTTTATTGATTTTTTCAATTCCGTTAATTCTTGGAATTTACTGGGTTGTAATTTCAACCTTCTCTGTAAGTACCAGAGGTCTTATCCCTGTTGATTCAGCAGGAAATCCAGGTGGATTGACCCTGGCAAACTGGAGTTTTCTTAAAGATCCGGAAGTGTGGAAATTAACATGGAATACATTTGTTCTTGCTACAACATTAACTTTAGGAGTATTGCTGGTTTCTTCAATGGCAGGGTATGCTCTTGCAAGAATAAATTTCAAGGGACGGAAGAGCTTTCTGGGATCTACAATGGTCCTGCAGGCTTTTCCGGCTACAACACTTCTAATAGCTACTTATTTTGTCTTACGGTTTATTTCGGGAGTTCCTCTTATAAGTATTTTTGGTTACGATACTCTGGGCGGAGTCATCCTGGTAAGTATTTCTACTCAGCTTCCACTGGGTATATGGCTTATGAAAGGATTTTTTGATGTAATCCCCTGGGATCTTGAAAGAGCTGCACTAATAGATGGATGCAGCAGGTGGAGAACATTCCGACAGATACTCCTTCCTCAAATACGGCCGGGAATTGCTGCTTTATCTATTTTTTCCTTTATTACCGGTTGGAGTTCATTTCTTATTCCTTATTCATTTATGACAAATCAGGACACAGCTGTTATTTCAACTTACATCAACCGTTTGATGCAGGAAACAGCACCTGTTAACTACAGTTTGGTTTCGGCAGTTGGTCTTTTCCAACTAATACCTGTAATACTCTTTTTCATTTTTACCCAGAAATATTTACTGGCAATTTTTGCCGGCGGTATGAAGGGGGGATCATGAAATTATTATTGCAGAGATATTCGATAGTAAACCCGGGGAGGAACGGTTATGCGTGTTAATTTAGAAAAGATCACAAAATCTTTTAAAAAGGTAGAAGTGCTTCAGGAAATAAACCTTGATGTAAAAGATGGAGAGTTTGTTGCATTCCTGGGACCTTCGGGCTGTGGAAAAACTACTACACTTCTTCTTGTAGCCGGTATTTATAAGTCAACAAGCGGCTTGATAAAATTCGATGATACTGTAGTAAATAAACTTGTACCTAAAGACAGAAATATTGGTATGGTATTTCAGAGTTATGCTCTCTATTCTCATATGAATGTTTATAAAAACCTTACTTTTGCACTGATGCTGCAGAAAAAATCTAAAGCAGAGATGGATAAAGCTGCAAAAATAACATCAGAGATGATGGGAATAGGACATCTTCTGGATAGAAAAGTCGGCATGTTATCCGGAGGACAGCAGCAGAGGGTTGCCCTTGGAAGAGCTTTAATTAAAAAACCGGGACTTCTTCTTTTTGATGAGCCTCTCTCAAATCTTGATGCAAGACTGCGTATCCATATGAGAAGTGAAATAAAGAAGATTCAGCACGATCTGGGAACAACTGCAATCTATGTAACTCATGATCAGATAGAAGCAATGAGCATGGCAGATAGAATTGCTGTTATGAATGAAGGTGTTATGCAGGCTTATGATACACCGGTGAATATCCATGACAAACCAAAAACCCTGTTTGTAGCAACCTTTGTAGGTAATCCGCCAATGAATATTATGGATGTGACCCTGCAGAAAGAAAATGGAAAATTATATATGAAATTTTCAGAGGGATTGAGTCTTGAAATACCACCTTCCAGAACTCCAAAGGTAATACCTGATAGAGTAAAAATGGGAATAAGACCCCAGGATCTCGAAATTGGAGATAAGGAAGGACTTCCGTTCAAGGTATATACAATTGAACCTACAGGCAGGGACGATGTAATTATATGTGAAAATAATGGATCAATGTTTACGGGTCTTGCCAACCCGGGGCATAATATTAAAGAGGGTGAGAACGTTAAAGTTTCCTTTGATATGGGAAAAGTACAATTTTTTGATGCGGATACTGAAAAAAGTATTTTGTGGAACTAATAGACAAGGCTCTGGCAGAATTGATCCAATTGGGAATTTCTGTAAACAGAGACGACCCTACTGTAAGTGATGTCCCTCTTTCTGTAAAAATGGAAGGTGGGATTATCAGATCAGATTTTAATCCGACAACACCCCTTGCAAGGGGTGTTGTTGTAGATATTGCAAATAAATGGAATCCCTCCAGTGGAGATAATCCTACAATTAAAATAGAGGGTAAACTTTTTTTGCAATTGACGATGAGGAATGAAGATCACAAGAGACTGTTTTTTAATTATCCCCAGAGAAATTACCTTCCTATAGATGAAGACTTACATAAAGTACTTGAGTATCAGAACTCCCTGAATTTAATTTCTATCGGTATGCATGACTACAATCCTGATAATACTCACATGTGGCCGGGGATTCCCCACAGTTATTTATATGCGCCTCCCGGAACTCCCTATGATCCTGATAATCCTCCAATAATAAAAGGGGATGGATTTCCCTACATTCAACAGGGTCATCTTACTCTGGCAAGAAGAGAGATTCCTATGACAAATATACAGTATGAAAAGCTAATGAGGAATATTGGAAATCTTAAAGGAAGTGGTATTGTAAAGTTAAGATATGATATGGGAAATGGAATAGTGGAGAGTGTTCTTTTTAAGGAAATATGGATTAAAATTAATCCCTATAACAATGAACCGACTCATATTTTAAAAAAAGTTGCTCTGGGGTAGGATAACAGTTTTCTTGTCATTTTCAATATAAAAGAATAATGTTTGTTTTACTATAATATTTTAATAGATTGACAGCCAATTATTATGTATAATACAGGTATGAAAGAATACTTTTATAAATCAATAATAGAAAGCTGTGAAGAAGGCGGGTTTTCGGCCTATGTACCAAGTCTCCCTGGTTGTGTTTCGGAAGGGGAAACTTATGAAGACTGTCTGGCTAATATCAGAGAGGCTGCCGAATTATATTTAGAAACTATGCTCGAAAGAGGTAATAAGGTTATTGAAGATAAGACACATATAGCTGAAATGTGTTTTACTGTATGAGCAAATATCCAGTTTGCAAACCAAAAGAAATAGTAAAGATACTACAAAAAATTGGTTTTGAGTTTTACAGGCAAAAAGACAGCCATCGAATTTACGTATATAAAGAAAAAATGGTTGTTGTTCCTATGCACAGTAAAGATCTGAAGCTGCCAACGCAGAATAATATTATAAAAGGTACTGGCTTATCACAGGAGGAGTTTTTTCACTATAAATAAAGTACCTTATTCTATCGTTTTTTCAACCTCTCTTTAATATTCGAAATATGCTTACTATAGGCTGAATAAACAATTGATTTTTCACCTGTCAGGAGTGCATTAAGCAGTAAATCGTGTTCTGCAGGGATTTTTGACAGATCAGTATAGTCAAGTTGTGATTGTTTTATTTCGTCATAAAGAAAGGATCTTAGAGTCTTGAACAGAGAAGTAAAAAGAGTATTATTACAACCCTGGACTATTATTGTATGGAACTGAAAATCATCTTCAATCAGACCTGCTCTATCGTTTTTCCCGGCGGATCTTCTCATGTTTTCTACTATTGTCCTTAATTCTTCAACAACAGACAATCCCACTGAACTCCTTTCTGATATTTCATCTGTCAGTTTGAACATGGCCCATATCTCAATAGACCCCCGAAGGTCAATCATCTCATTAAGTTCATCTTCGCCCAGAAGCAGAGACCATGTAAGTGATTCTGATGAAATATTTGATCGTTCTTCGACAAAGGTGCCCTTTGCAGCCTGGGATCTTAGTACACCCATATAGTTAAATATCTTTATAGCCTCTCTAATAGAGGATCGTCCAACGCCGAAAGACTCTGACAGTTCAAGTTCTGTTGGTATTTTATCACCGGGTTTATAGGCACCGTAGGCAATAAGGGCCTTAATCTGCCGCATTACCTGCTCTACAACAGTTGTTTTTTTGATTTTTTTGATTGACATAGAAAGGATTATAGCAATTATCTGAAAAATCGTCAATGTAATATCAGAATATCAGACAAATAGCTGATTAAATTATTGGAAGAAAGCTGTCGTAGTGAGCTCATTTCTGAAACTGCCTGTGAAGCAGGCGGTGGGAATGTAAAGAGTTTTTTACTGGGTAACTATTAGTAGTGATATCGACAAGAGACTACCGAAAGATTTTTCCCGGTTACTTTGTAGACCAGTCGGTTGTTATCATCGATTCTACGTGACCAGTAACCGGAAAGGTTCTCCCGTAGGAGCTCCGGCTTGCCAATCCCTTCAAAGGGTGTACGAGTAGTGTCTTTGATTAATTTATTTATCCTTTTAAGAGTTCTACGATCTTGTCTCTGCCAGTATTCATAATCACTCCAGGCTTTAAGCGTCCATGTTAAAGTCTCAATCACTTAAGAAGGTCTTTTTCCACGGTTTGGCCAGATTCCAGCTGTGAAATTGATTCCTTCAGATGTTCTGCATTTGCAGGAGATCTTAGAAGGTGTAGAGTTTCCATTATACTGTTGTAGTTTTCAAGAGACATAACTACTGCATCCTCTGAATCTCTGCGAGTAATAATGGTTGTTGTAAAATTACTTACTACTTCATCCAGAATACTTTTTAGGTTGTTTCTGGCTCGTGAAAAAGATACAGTATTCATATTCACCTCACTGATAATGTGGTTTATACAAGTATACCATATCTATTGACTTGTGCAATAAATTGTACAATAATATTTGCAATAAAAAATTATCAATTTTATTATCATATTATCAGACAATACTCTTGACAGCTTATTATTCGAGGAATATCATAATATCAGACAATACGTATGTCCGTAATAGGAGGAGAAAGATGACTAGTAACAAACCTCTGCTTCAGAAAATGGCAGAAACAACTGATACAGATTATTGGAATGATTCATGTGCAATTTCAGAACTTGAATACGCGATACCTCGCGGGGCTGTTGGAGCAACGACGAATCCGGTAATTGTTCTTAACGTACTAAAAAAAGAGTACGATCTCTGGGAAGATAGAATTCTTGAAATAATAAAGGAAAATCCAAAGTTTGATGAAGATGAAGTTTCATGGCAGCTTATCGAAGAGATGGCTGTTAAGGGAGCAGAGCTTCTCTATCCGGTTTTTGAACGGGAAGGTGGATTAAAGGGAAGAATTTCAATTCAAACAAATGCCAAGTACTACCGCAATGCTCAAAAGATAAGTGATCAGGCTGTACGGTTTAGTAAACTTGCACCAAACATGCAGGTTAAAATACCCGCCACAGCAGCAGGAATCGAAGCTATGGAGGAAGCTACATACCAGGGTGTAAGTATAAACGCCACTGTATGTTTTAATGTGCCTCAGGCTGTTGCAGTAGGAGAAGCTGTTGATCGTGGTCTTAAAAGAAGGGAAGCAGAAGGAAAGGATACTTCTACGATGTCACCGGTATGCACAATCATGGTAGGGCGTCTTGATGACTGGTTAAAGATAGTTGCAAACAAAGAGGGAATAATTATTAATCCTGCTTTTCTTGATAGAGCAGGAGTGGCAGCTATGAAGAAAGCTGTAAAGATCTATAAAGACAGGGGATATAAAACACGGATGCTTGCTGCAGCTTATCGAAATCAGCTTCACTGGTCTGAGCTAATTGGCGGCAACATTATTCACACAATACCGTATAAATGGCAGGTCCGTTACAATAGCTCTGATGTTGAGATAAAGGATACAGTAAATGAAGAAGAGGATCCTGCTATGATCGAAGAACTATCCCGGAAGTTTGAAGATTTTAAAAAAGCTTATGAGCCTTATGGTATTAAAATAGAAGATTTTGACGCCTTTGGAGCTACTGCACGAACTATGCGAGGTTTTATTGGCGGTTATAATCAGCTTGTTGATATAATAAGAGATTTAATGATTCCAAATCCTGATGTATAGTAAGAGGTACTGTATTAAAAAGGGGAGATGACCTGAAGTAACAGACATATCGGCACTAACGTTTCTGAAATAGCATACAGATGTAGGGAATCCTTTAAAGCAGGGGAAATGTTAGGAATTTAACAGGAGCATATATGATAGTAAAAAAGGATAATTCATTAGAGTATGGATTTACGGAAGTTACAGAGCAGCATGGGAAGCATAGTGAACTACTTCTTGATTTTGGTATTTTAAAGATGAAGGCAGGTGATAAGACTGTTTCAGAGACTGGCCGTGAAAGAGCCTGGTTATTAATAAAAGGTACTGTGACATTTATTTGGGAAGATACAAATAGAACTGTTACAAGAAATTCATGTTTCGATGAAGCTCCCTATGTACTTCATGTTTCAAAAGATACAGAAGTTACTATAGAAACAAATTCTGAATGTGAAATTTGTGTGGAACAGGTTGATAACAGCAATAGTTTTGATGCTAAACTGTATACACCCAGGGATGTCAGAACCGATATCTTTGGTGCAGGTACTCTGAATGAGACTTCAATAAGGTCTGTTCGCACTGTTTTTGACGGAGAGATCAATCCCCTGTCCAATATGGTATTGGGAGAAGTTATTAACCACCCCGGTAAATGGTCCAGTTATCCCCCCCATGATCACCCCCAGCCGGAGATCTATCATTACAGATTCTTTCCTGAACAGGGGTTCGGCATATCAGTTCTTGATGATGATGCCCATGTTGTAAAAAATGGCGATACGTCTCTTATACATCCCAATAGAACACATTCCCAGGGTGCAGCTCCGGGGTATGCCATGTACTATATATGGATGATTTCCCATTTGCCGGATGACAGGTGGCTTCCAACCACAAGATACTACAGAGAAGAACATAAGTGGCTCCTTGGGGATAACGTAAAAATTTGGCCGGAACGAAAGTATGGAGGAGAAAAATGAGTACTATCAGATTAACAATGGCCCAGGCTCTGGTGAAGTTTTTAGACAATCAGTTTGTTTCCTTTGATGGAGTAGAGGAAAAGTTTATCCATGGAGTCTTCGGAATTTTCGGACATGGAAATGTTGTAGGTTTGGGAGAAGCTCTAGAGGAGCCTAATCATTCCTTAAAGTTTATCCAGGGACATAATGAACAGGGAATGGCCCATGCTGCAATAGGGTTTGCAAAACAGAACAACAGACGTAAAATTATGGCTGTAACTTCGTCCATAGGGCCGGGGGCCTTAAATATGGTAACTGCGGCCGGTCTTGCAACAGTAAACCGTATACCTGTTCTCCTCCTTCCCGGAGATGTCTTTGCATGTCGTCAGCCTGATCCTGTACTGCAGCAGGTGGAACAGTTTCATGATTATTCAATAACTAGTAACGATGCCTTTAAACCAGTCTGTAGATACTGGGATCGGATAAACCGTCCTGAGCAGATAATGAGTGCAGCTATTAATGCTATGAGAATTTTGACAGATCCGGTGGATACTGGCGCAGTTTGTCTGGCTCTTCCTCAGGATGTGCAGGGAGAAGCATGGGATTATCCTGAAGAGTTTTTTAAGAAGCGTATCCATTACCTGGAAAGAAGAGAATTAAGTACATCTGCCGCTGTCAGAGCAGCAGATATTGTCCTGTCAAAAAAGAAACCCATGGTTATCTGCGGCGGTGGAGTCAGGTACTCAGAGGCCGGAGAGGTCCTTGCAGATTTCTGCGAAGAGTTCAATATCCCCTTTGGGGAAACCCAGGCAGGTAAATCAGCCGTTGTATGGGACCACCCTATGAATCTCGGCGGTCTTGGTGTTACCGGCGGGCTGGCAGCAAACAAAATTGCGGCCGAAGCAGATCTGGTTATAGCTGTCGGAACCCGCCTGTCCGATTTTACTACAGACAGCAAGTGGGCATTCAAAAATCCTGAAGTAGAGTTTTTATCCTTAAATATCAGCAGTTTCGATGCCCATAAAATGAATTCAAAACCTTTTCTGTGTGATGCTCGTTCCGGTCTGATTGCTTTGAGTGATATTCTGAATACGAAGGGATATAGTTCCTCCTATTCAGACGAGATCAAAACAGTAAAAGCCAAATGGAACAGCGAAGTTAACAAACTGTATGAAACAGAGATGGATGGGGATGACTATTCCCAGTTAAGGGTTCTGGGGCTGATGAATGAAGAACTATTTGATAAAGATGCAATAATTGTCGGCGCATCCGGAAGCCTTCCAGGGGATCTTCAGAGAGTCTGGAGACCAAAGGTTAAAGATACCTATCATATGGAGTACGGTTTTTCCTGTATGGGTTATGAAGTTTCCGGCGCCTTTGGAGCTAAGCTTGCAGAACCGGACAGGGAAGTGTACGTAATGGCCGGTGACGGTAGTTTTGTTATGCTCCATTCGGAACTTCTTACTTCCATCCAGGAAGGGGTAAAGATCAATGTGATGCTTTTTGACAACAATGGTTTTGGATGTATTGATAATTTACAGCGAAGTCAGGGGATCCCTAAATTCGGTTGTGAATTAAAATATAGAAATCCGGAAACAGGTCGTCTGGATGAGGGTGGGAAATTAATACCTGTAGATTATGCAGCTATTGCTGCCGGTTATGGCTGCAGGGTTTGGACTGTGAAAAATTCGGAAGAGCTAAAAACGGCAGTAAGAGAAGCAAAAAAAAGCCTTGTTTCAACTCTTATTGATATAAAGGTAGGATTCGATTCCATGTCTGACGGTTATGATAGTTGGTGGAGAGTTGGAACACCCGAAGTATCAGAAAAGCCTGAAGTGGTAAAAGCAAATAATACATTAAAAGAAAATATTAACAAGGTTAAGCAGTTCTAATAGCGCAACGAGGGGGTTATGAATATGGATAAAGCAAAAGTGAAGCTTGCAATGGCACCGATTGGATGGACGAATGACGATATGCCCGATCTTGGAAGGGAAAATAGTTTCGAGCAGTGCATCAGTGAAATGGCTCTGGCAGGTTATGCAGGTTCGGAAGTAGGCAATAAGTATCCTGATGATCCACAGGTTTTAAAATCCTATCTGGATGTAAGGGGTTTAACAATCTGTAATCAGTGGTTCAGTTCCTTTCTGGTATCAAAACCTTTAGCAGAAGTAGAAGAAGAGTTTCAAAAACAGATGGATTTTCTAAAAAAAGTTGGTGCTGAAGTTATAGGACCTTCCGAGCAGACAAGGTCCTGTCAGGGACAGGATGTCTCTGTCTTTTCAGGAAAGGCTATGTTTAGTTCTGAGGAGTTTAAGAGACTAACAACCGGAATGGATCATCTGGGAAAAATAGCCAGGGATGCGGGTATGAAACTGGCCTTTCATCACCATATGGGAACTGGTGTTCAGACCATAGAGGAAACTGAACGATTTCTAAATGATACGAATTCCGATTATGTTTATCTACTGTATGATTCAGGTCACTTTGCATTCTCCCAGGAAGATCCTGTAGCTGCGTTGAGAAAATTTATCAGCCGTGTGGAGCATGTCCATCTAAAAGATCTTCGTACAAATGTTTTTGC
>JAUVLL010000139.1 GCA_030600745.1 Spirochaetaceae bacterium
GTCAGTATCAGCATGATGTAGACCAGAAAGAGCTTAAGCACTCTCTGGACGATGTTGTGGCATTTTGTGTTAACAGGGTCGGGGTGGAGGTTAATACTGCCAGTGCCAGACTGTTAAGGTATGTTTCCGGACTATCGGGTAAACTGGCGTCTGCCATTGTTAAATACAGGGATGAAAAAGGTCCGTTCGGGTCCAGATCAGCAGTTCTTGCTGTTCCCGGTATGGGCGCAAAATCATATCAGCAGTCTGCAGGGTTTTTAAGGGTTCGAGGGGCAGGTAATCCTCTTGATAATTCTGCTGTTCACCCTGAAAGTTATCATATAGTCAAAGAAATGGCTGTAGATACCGGAATAGATGTAGGAGAGCTGATTGAAAATGGACCTGTTTTAAGGAAATTAATACTGGAAAATTATGTAGATGATACCATTGGACTTCCAACCATCAGGGATATAATAGATGAGCTTAGGAAACCAGGCCGGGACCCAAGAGAGAGTTTTTCCCTTTTCAGTTTTAAAGAGGGGATTACTTCCCCTGAGGATCTGGAAGAGGGGATGGTATTGCCGGGTATAATAACAAATGTTACTGCCTTTGGGGCATTTGCTGATATAGGAGTGCATCAGGACGGGCTTATCCATATCAGCCAGCTTGCAGACAGATTTGTAAGGAACCCAATGGATATTGTAAAGGTTAACCAGAAGGTTACAGTAAAGGTTATAAGTGTAGATTTGGAACGGAATCGGATTTCCCTTTCCATGAAAGGTTTATAGATATATATTGGTAGGGGCGACCGGCTGATCGCCCCTACCAATGGTACATCGTGGTCGGTATGACAAGAGGTAAGGGCGAATAATTATTCGCCCCAACGGGGAGATATAATGCAGACAATACAACCAGGAGACAGAATACATGGGTTTACCCTTACATCTGTTTCCGATCAGGAAGAATACAAGGGAAAGGGATATACCTTTAAACACGATAAAACCGGATTGGAGCTGTTTCATTTAAATAATGATGATACAGAGAATCTTTTTTCATTTACATTTAAAACCCCTGCTGCTGATAATAAAGGGGTTGCTCATATACTGGAGCATTCGGTACTTTCCGGATCCAGAAAATATCCGGTTAAAGATCCCTTTATGGCATTAATGAAAGGCAGCATGAATACCTTTTTAAACGCCATGACATACCCCGAAAAAACAGTTTACCCGGCAGCGTCACCCGTTGAGAAAGATTATTTTAATATGATGTCAGTATATGCAGATGCTGTATTTTTTCCTCTTCTAAAAAAGGAAGTTTTTCATCAGGAAGGGCATCGCCTGGAGTTTGATGAAGATGGGAATTTAAAAATAGTAGGTATTGTTTTTAATGAAATGAAGGGCGCTTACTCGGATCACGATTCTATAGTTGGTGAATGGAGTTACAGATCATTATTTCCTGATACCCAGTACCATTACGATTCCGGTGGTGAGCCTGGAGCCATACCTGATCTTAGTTATGACGAGTTTATAAATTATCATGAAACATACTATCATCCCTCGAACTGCAGAGTGTTTCTTTATGGAAATATTCCATCGGAAAAGCAGCTGCAGTTTTTGGAAGATGGATTTTTGAATGGTTTTGTAAAAAAGAAGGTAGATACAGAAATAAAAAGCCAGGTTCGTTGGAGTAAACCCCGTTCTTCGGAGTTCACCTCCCCTTTAACAGATGATGAGGATCCAAAAGGTAAGTCAACAATTGCTGTAAACTGGTTGATGAAAGATATTGGGAATCCTATGGATCTTCTTAGTCTTGAAGTTTTAAGTGATATCCTTCTTTCCAATAGTGGGTCTCCTCTCTATAAAGCAATTGTTGATTCCGGTCTTGGAGCAGATATTTCTCCTGTCAGCGGTCTGGAGACGGATGTGAGGGAGCTGATCTTTTCTGCTGGTATTCGGGGTACGGATCCTGATAAAAAGGAAGTCTTTGAAAAATTACTTGAAGATGAATTAATAAAGATAGTAGAAGCAGGGCTTATTCCTGATATTGTTAAAGGCGCTCTCAAAAGAGTTGAATTTAGAAACAGGGAGATAAAGGGGGGTGCTCCTTTTGGTTTAAGATTGATGGGGAAGTCTCTCCGTGGATGGCTTCATGGTTACTCTCCTGAAACAACTCTGGAGTTTTCCCGTTGGATGGAGGAGCTTAAGGATAAAGTTACAGCTGACGGTAAATATTTTGAGAAACTTGTTAAAGAGATTTTTCTTGACAATAATCACAGAGCAACTGTAGTAGTTTGCCCTGATACTACACATACCAGGAAACAGGAGGAAACCCTTAATCTGCGGGTAAGAAATATTAGAAGTGCAATGGATGCCGGAGAAGAAGCAGAAATCAGAGAGGAAAACAAAGCTCTCAGGCTGTTTCAGGATACTCCTGACAGGGATGAGGATACTGCAAAAATACCATCTCTTTCACTGGATGATTTGCCTGTTGATATAGCATATATTGATACGAAAGTTTCTTCTATTGGAGATATGCCTGTTTACAGTCATGATCTTTTTACAAATGGAATCGATTATGTAGATTACAGTTTTGATATCCGGGGACTTAATGAAGAAGAGCGGATGTATCTTCCCCTGTTTACTAAAATGGTTACTACAGGTTCTCTGCCTGATATCCCGTATGATGAGGTTGCAAGAATATTTACACTTATTACCGGTGGATTCGGGTCTTTCCTTGAATCAAGTGTAATTCATCCTGATAGAAAAATATTAAAAGATTCTGCTTTTTTTCGTGTAAAATTCCTGGAATATGATTATAAAAAAGCTCTTGATATTGTTCTTAGGATGTTTAAAGAGAGTATGCTTTCTGAAGAGAAGAGGTTAAAAGATGTTCTTACAGAGATGAAAAATGATTATTTGGCAGCTGTAATTCCTTCAGGTAATGCATTTGCCACTCTTAGGGCAGGAAGCAGGTTAAGTGAAACTCTCAGGAGAGAAGAACAGTGGAGGGGTATAGATCAGCTGCTTTTCTTAAATAAAATAAATGAGGATACAGGTTCCGCCAGTTTAAAAAAGATTGGAAAAATTCTGGAATCTATAAGAGAAAAAGTGCTGACCAGTAAGATGCTGAGTCTTAACATTACTGCTTCCGATAAAGAAATTGCTAAACTTCAGAATTATCTTGAAGAGATTTTGATTGACTTCCCTGTTGGAGATGAATATAAAATTAATTCCCAACCTGGTAACAGCCTGGAATATATGGAACAGGAGAGTATTATTATTTCATCACCTGTTTCCTATTCCGCTCAGGCTTTTAGATCATCTTTAATTGAATCAAAGGAGTATGGAGCTGAAATACTTCTTTCCCATATCCTTCGCACGGATTATCTCTGGGAAAATGTACGTATGAAGGGCGGGGCCTATGGTGCATCTGCATCTGCAAATGGGATGGAAGGTATTTTTAGTTTTTCATCATACAGAGATCCTAATATTGAAAAAACCATTGATGCTTTTAAAGAGGGATTGGGACTTTTTTCCAGGGAAGGTATTAAGGAAGATGTACTTGAAAAGGCAATTATTACTATTGTCGGAAAAGATGTACGTCCCCAGTCTCCCGGGGAAAAGAGTATAATAGGTTTTATAAGAAAGCTGTATAATATTACCGATGATATTAGAAAAACCAGGAGAAAATCGATTATGGAGGCTGATTCTGCTTTACTTAAGGCGGCAGCAGGAAGATTATTAAAAAGCATGTCTGAGTCTGCAATTGTTGTAATGGCAGGAAAAGAAGACCTGGGGAAAGCATCAGAATCATTAAAGGAATTAATGGATAATAGTATAAATTTATCTCAGTAACAGAGAAACTATTGCCGGATGGTGATTTTTTTCAGATATTTTACTTTGCGGTATGGATTGGAAGAGTAATATGAAAGATAATCCTCTGGAAAAATAGATAAATTGGAAAGGAGAAAATATTTTTCTCCAGTATCTATTTACGGAGCTTCCCAATCTCATTCATTGTATCAATCAGCAGTCTGGGATTATCAGTCATAATGGCATCAACACCCATATTGTAAAATCGGATCATTTCTGACTTCTTGTTGACAGTCCAGACATGAACCATTACTCCTTTTTTATGGAGGTTCTGTATAAAGGATTTAGTGATTACTTTAATTTTGTTGTTATATTCCGGTACCTGGACAGCATCTGCATTGAAGTTTCTATGAAATCCAAGTAGACCAATTTTATTCAGAATAACAATATTACGTATTTCAGATCGTGAAAAGGAGCTTGAAATTTCCGGTATCGTTTTTCTCAGGCTTTTTATCATACTTTTGTGGAAGCTGGCACCAAGAACTCTCTCCTGGGCATTATTTTTTCTGACTATCCTTGCAAACTCTTTCACAAGTTCAATGTTATCATCTTTCAGATCGACATTAAACCTAATATCGGGGTTTTCCATCAGAACCTCATCAAGTGTAGCCATGGTTATACCTTTTCCTCTGAATGGAAATGTTTTTCCATCATCCATTGTAAACATATTACCGGCATCCACATTCATCAGTTCTTTGTATGTTTTTTCCGATACAAGTCCTTTTATTCCAGTAAGTCTTTCCACTGTATCATCGTGCCAGATAACACAAACACCATCCCTGGTCAGGTGAACATCAGTTTCTATACAGTCTACACCCAGTTTTGCAGCGCTTATAAATGCAGGAAGAGTATTTTCCGGAAAGAATGCGGAGTCTCCCCTGTGAGCTACTATTCGAAGGGGTTTATTAAAAAACGGATGTTTCATCTTTGTATAATAGATCGTAATGAGTTTTCGTACAAGAATCTATGAAACATATTTTTTCTTTAGTAATTTCATTAACAGTCTTTGAAGGTATTGAGGGTATTGTAGTATCTATAAGTATTTTTGCAATGGAACCAAGGCTTAGTTTCTGTTATTACAGTCTATCTGCAATAATAATCCCTCTGTAACAAGTTTTGTATATACTTCTTATGCTTACTTCGCTTATTATAAGCTATGTTAAAAACATCCTTACCACTGGTTTCAGTAATTATTCCCGTATACAATCGTTTTGAAATGGCAAAAGAGGCTGTGTCTTCAGTAATCGGACAGACTTTTCGGGATCTGGAATTGATTATTATAGATGATGGATCAATCGATATGACTTCTTTACTCCCCACTTATTACAATGATGATTTACGTGTTAAATATATTAAAATTAAACATAGTGGAATGCCTGGTTTAGTGAGGAACAGAGGTGTCGATACAGCACAGGGAAAGTATATTGCATTTCTGGACTCAGATGATCTGTGGGTATCCGGTAAGATTGAAAAACAGATAAAGTATTTAGAAAAAAATCCTTCCTGCAGAATTGTACATACCAGGGAAACGTGGATCAGAAATGGAAAGACCGTAAGTCAGTCAGGTTTTAACCATAAAAGATCCGGTAATATCTTTTCAGATGCCCTTGAAAAATGTATTATTGGGCCTTCTACAGTTCTTATGGAAAAGTCTCTATATTCTGAACTTGGCGGGTTTGATGAGGATCTGGAGATTGCAGAAGATTACGAACTGTGGCTGAGACTATGCAATAGTAACTCTGTTGGTTATATTGATGAGCCTCTTGTTACAAAACGTGCAGGTCATGGAGACCAGCTCTCGGAGAAGTACGAACAGATAGAGATTTTCAGGATAAGAGGTCTGCAGAACCTGGTGGAGCAAAAGTACTTTTCTTCGGAAAATCAGAAACTGGCGGAACAGGAACTTGCCCGGAAATGCAGAATATATGCTGCAGGCTGCAGAAAGAGAAATAAGAAGGAAGAGGCTGAGCTTCATGAATCCATAGCAGCCAGGTATGAAAAATAACAGAATAGTCGGAGAGTTGGATGGCGAACGATAAGAAAGTAATATATTCCATGGTAGGGGTAAGTAAAAAGCATAATCATAAAGTAATATTAAAAGATATTTATCTTTCATATTTTTATGGTGCAAAAATAGGTGTTCTTGGATTGAATGGATCCGGTAAATCTACACTTTTAAAAATTCTGGCAGGAGTGGACAAGGACTTTAATGGTGAAACTGTTATATCCGAAGGTTTTACAATTGGATACCTGGAACAGGAACCTAAATTGGATCCTGAAAAAACAGTTCGTCAGATTGTTGAAGAGGGGGCGGGGGAAGTTATTTCTTTATTAGCAGAGTATGAAGAGATAAATGCAAAATTCGGTGAACCCATGGATGATGATGAGATGACAGCTCTTCTTAAACGTCAGGGGACGGTTCAGGACAGGATAGATACCCTGGATGGCTGGGAAATTGATAATCTCCTTGAACTTGCAATGGATGCTCTGCGATGTCCACCGGAAGATATGCAGATTAAACACTTGTCCGGCGGGGAAGACCGAAGGGTGGCGTTGTGCAGGCTTCTTCTTCAAAAACCGGATATTCTTCTTTTGGATGAACCTACAAATCATCTGGATGCAGAATCGGTCTATTGGCTTGAACAGCACCTTCGGCAGTACGAGGGAACTGTTATCGCAGTAACCCATGACAGATATTTTCTGGATAATGTTGCAGGCTGGATTCTGGAACTTGACCGGGGGGAAGGAATACCCTGGAAGGGTAATTATTCCTCCTGGCTGGAACAGAAAAAAAACCGTCTGGCCAATGAAGAGAAACAGGAGAGTGCAAGACAGAAGACTCTGCAGCAGGAACTTGAGTGGATTCACATGTCCACAAAAGGTCGTCATGCAAGGGGAAAATCAAGAATAAATTCTTATGAAGCCTTGTTAAGTCAGGATACAGCAGAGAGAGCTAAAGATCTTCAAATATATATTCCATCAGGGCCCAGACTTGGTACTGTTGTAATTAGAGCTGAAGGTGTTTCCAAATCGTTTGGTGAAAATATTTTATACGAAGATTTAACTTTTGATCTTCCTCCAGGAGCAATCGTAGGTATTGTCGGAGCAAACGGAGCAGGTAAAACAACTCTTTTTAAAATGGTAACAGGTCAGGAAAGTCCTGACTCAGGTACATTTACCGTGGGAGAAACTGTTAAACTAACCTATGTGGATCAGGTCAGGGAATTCCTTGACCCTGATAAATCAGTGTGGGAGATGATCTCCGGTGGTCAGGATCTTATAACTTTTGGTAAACGGGAGATGAACAGCAGGGCCTATGTTTCCCAGTTTAATTTTGGTGGCGGAGATCAGCAGAAAAAAGTTGGTGTTCTATCTGGCGGAGAAAGAAACAGGGTTAATCTGGCAATGATGCTTAAGGAAGAGGCCAATGTTCTTCTATTGGATGAGCCTACCAATGATCTTGATGTTAATACTATCCGGGCTCTGGAGGAGGGGCTTGAGTACTTTGGAGGTTGTGCTGTTGTAATTAGTCATGACCGATGGTTCCTGGACAGAGTTGCTACTCACATACTTGCATTTGAGGGAGATAGCAATTCCTATTGGTATGAAGGGAACTGGAGTGAGTATGAAGAAGACAGGAAACGTCGATTAGGTGATTCGGCAAACCAGCCCCATAGGATTAAGTATAGGAAACTAACCAGGAATTAGATTTAAGTCCCGAAGTATAAGTCACCAAAATCACCAAGTCCAGGAATAATATACGCTTTCTCGTTGAGTTCTGGATCAATAAATCCTGTAATTATTTTTGCCTTTGGAACACATTTCATAAAAGTTTCAATTCCTTCCGGACACGAAATTAAGTTGATAAAGATAATCTTCTCTTCTTTTACACCATGTTCTTTAAGAACTTCTATAGCTTTGCATACAGAACCGCCGGTTGCAAGCATTGGATCCAGCAGCAGAACATGCCTGTTTGCAATATCTTCGGGTAATTTTTGATAAAAAAGTGTTGGTTGAGCGGTTTCTTCATTCCTCTGAATAAGTATTTTACCTATTCGTATGGCTCTGCAAACTTCCCTCACAGCTTTTTCCATAGATTCTCCGGCTCTAACAATTGGAATTGCGCAGAGTTTCCCAACAAATTCACTACCTGTAAACTCCGTGCCAGTTGGAGTTATTACATTTTTCTTCTGTGTTGGAAGGTGGTTTAATGCCTCTTCGATAAGTAATCTTATAATACGTTCGGAGTAGAACAAAAACTCATTTCTTTTTGTATCCCTGTTTCTGATAATGGTAAATAA
>JAUVLL010000147.1 GCA_030600745.1 Spirochaetaceae bacterium
GCTCCGGCTCAGGGGAGTATTACTCCTGACAAGAGCCTTCTTTATGCTCCTGTCTCCGCCGTAGTCCCTGTAAAGACAGAAAGCATGATAGGCAGCATTAGTCTCCCCTGGCTGACGGAGCCAGCTCTCCTCTTCGATAAACTTCGCGGGCAGATCACTCATGATTTTAAATCTACTCCGCTCATCTCCCTGATAACCGTAATAGCGTTATCAAACTCCTTCTCCCATTCCTTGTTGTCGATCCCCTTTGCATGAGACTTCCGCTTCTCAAGGAACTTCACAGCCTGCTGAATTTTTCCAATTGTCAGATAAGGAGTTTTCATTTCTGAGCTTTCCCAGTATCGATGCTCGGAACAGAATTACTTTCAATCCATCCCTCAAGTTTCTCCCTTGTAAAAAACAAACGACTCCCCAGTTTTATATGAGGAATAATCCTTCTCTCAGCATAAGCATACAAAGTTTTTGTTTTAAGCCTTGTAATCTCAGCTGCCTCTTTGACTGTCAATAAAGCTTCCATAAATGACCTCTTTTAAAAATCTAATTGATAAAAGAAAAAAACCGGTAAAGAATTGTTTCTCTTCTCTGATAACAATATTACCGGTTTTTAGTCTCTCTCAAGGGTAGGGTTTACCCTACCTTTAGGGGCATTTGTAGAATCTTTGCCTGAATTTTCTGCACATCCTGAAAATCATCAGCTTTGAAATGAGTATAGTGATCAGTCATAGCCTGGGATTTATGGCCAGTTAATTTCTGCAGCTTACTGTCGCTAATATTGTTAGTCCTCATTGTGGTATTAAAGAAATGCCTCCATCCATGAAAACTTAGATTTCTTTTCACCTGTTCATCTTTAGGTATCCCAATTTCAGTCATAGCAAACCTCAGTGCATTGTTTAAAGATTGGGCTGAAACAGGTGTTTCTCCCCCTTTGGTTGAAAATATATATTGACCATTGTTAAGAACTCTTAATTTATCCAGCTCTATCTGTAATTCAGAGGGAATTGGAACCTGTCTGGAATCTCTGGTCTTTGTGGCGGCAAGCCCATATTTGCTGCTATACTGCTTTGAAACAAGAATGTATCCATCAAAAAGGACTTCATCCCTCACAGCACGAATCTCATTTACCCGCATTCCTGTACATGCAGAAAGAAGATTTGCCAAATAGTAAATTTTCTTCATCCATTTTTTTTCAATAGATTTTCTGTCAAAAATAAGACCAACCTCAGATATACTAAGGATATCTCTAACCCGGGGAGTTTCCTTCAGTGGAGCAACATCAACAGCAGGATTTTTATCAAGTAATCTGCGCCTGATAGCATCAGCCAGCATTATATTCAAAAAAGTAAAGTTCACATTTGCAGTCTGATTCGATAAACCTCTTTTAGCAAATGCCATAAGCCATTTTTCGATATCATAACTTGTTATGTTCTTAAGTTTCATATTTTTAAAATAAGGCAGGATATTAAGTTTAAGATTTGACCTGCCGGTATCTATATATTTCCGGCTTAACTCTCTTCTGCTTAAGCGAAACTTTACATACTCACATTTATCCCAAATCCACCATTTTTCAGCGTATTTGGCAAAAACAAGATTACTCCCCCTGTTAGGAACAAGAGCATCCTCTTTGTAAAGCTTGTTGCAGTAAACCCTGGCAGCACCCTTTGAGGTCTGCCCAGTCGATCTTGCAGTAGTTCGCCGGTTATTATTATCATAAGTCTGATAATACCAAACAACCAGCCCCGATTTCATTTTTCTAGGAAAAACAGTAAAAGATTCCCTATATCTCATACACCAACCCTCGGACATGCTCACACAAGTGCGACATACCCTTTTTTGTAAGATATAGAGAAAAGAAACTATACTTTTAATTCTTTACCACATAAAGAATAATACCAACAGCCTAGTCAGTCAACAAAAAAGCACCTATTATATTAGATAAGAAGTATTTTGAAAGTAGAAAATGAGATACAGCGCAAAAAGCTCGGATAGAAGTCTGAAATATATCAGATAGGCCAGAGTAGTACTGAATAACGAAATACTAATCATAGAGAGCCATGTAGCAGTATGAATATCGATTCCCCAGGGTTTATCAATAAATACATTATGATAATGTATTTATTTTATAGGAATTGTCTATGGATGCGAAAGAAAAATTTCTGATTTATACATGAAACAATATTACCACGGTAGGGGCGAGGCATGCCTTGTCCCTAATGGGGTAATACTATTGAATCGATATCTATATTCATTGATTCAGCATCATCAGATACCATTTGTGCTGTCACTTTACCTCGTGGTCTGGGATGAGGAGGCGCATCTCCGACCAGGATAATTTTTCTATTCTCAGCTGACCAGTCAAATGCGTGGATTCCCTCGTAGAGGGCTTCATTGACAGCTTCAGGGATATCCCTGCCCCCAAAAACACGGATACTGTTAAGAAAACGCTGAGCCACTGAAAGATCATCCTGAAAGGGAAAACTCTTTGTCACATACTCCTCAAAATAGTCCCTGTAGAGAACCATTCCAAACCTGAAACTTGAAAACCCCGATGTCTCTTCTTTCAGCATAGGTATCAGAAATTCCTTTAGGTAGGGAATATCATCTTCCATACTTTTTGTTGTGTCCAGACAGAGGATCAGATCCAGGGTTTCTCCTTTTTCCTTTTGTATAAGTCCCCTTATATCTCCTACAATATCCCCCTCATCACGGACAACTTCCCCGGCAATCTTCTCAAAAGCCTCTACAGCCTCCTCCATAAACCCCTTATCCGGCAGGGGCTTCTGAATTACACGGATAATATAGGGGTTATCATAAAAAGCACCGGTGTAATCGGCATAGGGTTTCTCAAAGGTTCTTACATTTATCCAGGATCCATCCAAAAGCTGAAGCTCCCCTTCACGGCTCCATGAATATCCAAATTCTACAACATAAGGGATAAAAATATGAAAAACGCTTCCATACTCAGGATGGATTTCAGGAGTGGAATCTACGAGTGCAAACTGGGTTGTTCCCTGAGCCTCCAGAAACTTGCCGTTTAACAATCTTTTTTCATTTCCATTTGTTTTATGATAAACAGGATCCCGTAGAGAAAATGAACTTGCCTGCATTTCAGGATCAGCCGTGGATTCTGTAAGAAGAATAGAACCAAGCCCCGGTGTATTCTTAACCCACAAATGATAACCACCCTCTATTGTCTGTTCTATAATCAGAGTATCTTCCTGAAGAACCAATCCTTCTGAAAAAATAACTGCGGGAATAATTATGAAGGAGAATAGAAACAGAAGGAACGTTCGGTAATACATATTATTATTATCGACATAACCAGAATGATGTTAAGTGCTTGAATACAACAGGGGCATACTGATAATCTGCATACATGAATATTGACTGCCTTATACCAGCTGCAGGGTTTTCTTCCAGAATGGGAAAGTGGAAACTGATCCTGCCCTATAAAAACAGTACGATTATTGAAAACAGTATAACAAACGCTGCAGATATCTGCAGTAGAATAATTCTGGTAACCGGATACAGAGGAGATGACCTTACTAAT
The DNA here is from genome assembly GCA_030600745.1 of Spirochaetaceae bacterium. Lineage (GTDB taxonomy): Bacteria > Spirochaetota > Spirochaetia > B11-G9 > B11-G9 > JAJRQE01. Next base: position 3,548 of record JAUVLL010000147.1, read on the forward strand.
CTTGTAAAACATGTCCCTCAGGTTTTTACTATTAGAAACACAAATTACCAAAACGGCATGTTTTCTTCCATACAAACAGGTATAGAACTAATCCAATCTGAATGGTTTTTTATTACTATGGGGGATATGCCGGATATAAATAAGAATATCTATAAAATATTACTTGAATTCCTGAATAGGAATTCAGAAGATGTTGATATTATTCGACCTTTGTATCAAGGGAAAAGGGGCCATCCTGTACTGCTTAACAGGAACACAATCCAAACTATTCTTTCAGAACCCCACTCCTCTGAAATGAAAAATGTCTTTTTACATCACAGAGTATTGGATATTGAGATGGATACCCAAGACACATTCAGGGACATTGATACACCCGGAGAGTACAGACAGATTACAGGAAATAATGGACCATTGTAGAGACGTTATCAAACAACAGAAAATTCCAGATCAGATTTCCCTTTACCTACCCTCACCTTGTCCCCATCCTTGATTTTACCGGAAAGGATCTCTTTTGACAGGGGATTCTGCAGAAGATTCTGAATAGCACGTTTGACAGGCCGTGCGCCGTAATTGGGATCAAACCCTACAGAACCAATATAATCCTTTACCTCATCGTCAGGAATAATCTCTATATTACGATCTGCAAGCCTTGTTTTTAATTTCTCCAGCTGAATATCCACAATTTTCAGAATATTCTCCCGCCCGAGTCTGTTAAAAAATATTGTTTCATCCACCCTGTTTAAAAATTCAGGTTTGAAAGTTTTTTTCATAATTTCCATAATCTGATCTTTAACATCCTCTACATTACCGGTACCAAGAAGCAGATCTCCTCCAAGATTACTGGTAAGTATAATAATGGAATTGCGAAAGTTAACAACTCTTCCCTGTCCATCCGTCAACCGTCCATCATCCAGAAGCTGCAGGAGAACATTAAAAACATCCGGGTGGGCCTTCTCAATTTCGTCAAAAAGAATAACCGAATAGGGCCTCCGTCTAACCGCTTCTGTAAGCTGTCCGCCTTCGTCATATCCGACATAACCGGGAGGTGCCCCAATTAGTCTCGAAACAGAATACTTTTCCATGTACTCGCTCATGTCTATCCGGGTCAGGGCTTTCTCATCATTAAAAAGAAAATCTGCCAGGGTTTTAGCCAACTCAGTTTTACCAACCCCTGTGGGCCCCAGAAAAATAAAAGATCCCAATGGTCTGTCTTCATCCGACAAACCCGTTTTGTTACGTCTTATTGCATTGGATACAGCAGAAATTGCAGTTTCCTGTCCAATAACCCGTTTGGAAAGGGTTTGTTCCAAATCCAGAAACTTTGCCATTTCGGAAGAAAGCATCTTTGAAACGGGAATACCTGTCCAGATAGAAACTATATGAGCAATATCCTCTTCAGAGACCTCTTCCCTCAGTAACTGGGAATCAACCTGCAGTTCTTCCAGCTTTTTTGAGTTCTCTTCTATCTGTGCAAGAATTCGGGGTACCCTTCCATGCTTTATCTCTGCCGCACGGTTAAGGTCTCCATCTCTCTCATACTTTGTTTCCAGTGATCTGGACTGTTCCAGTTCCAGATTCAAACTCCGAATATTATCAATAACCTCTTTTTCATTGTTCCATTGAAGTCTCATTGCATCCCTGCGGGTCTTCAAATCTGCCAGTTCTTTTTCAATTTTCAATAGTCGATCAGTTGAAGCCTCATCATCTTCCATGGAGAGAGCATGTTTCTCTATATCAAGCTGAAGTATTTTCCTTTCAATTGTATCCAGTTCTATAGGCTGACTCTCTATTTCCATTTTAAGTCTACTTGCAGCTTCATCTACAAGATCTATAGCCTTATCGGGAAGAAACCGGGATGTAATATAACGGTCTGAAAGCTTTGCTGCTGCAATAAGGGCCTCATCCTTTATCCGGACACCATGATGGACCTCATACCTGTCTTTAATTCCACGAAGAATGGCAATTGTATTCTCTACAGAGGGTTCCCTTGTAAGGACCGGTTGAAAACGTCTTTCAAAGGCCGGGTCCTTTTCTATGTGTTTCCTGTATTCATCCAGGGTTGTTGCCCCTATGGCCCTTAATTCTCCTCTGGCAAGGGCCGGTTTAAGTAGGTTTGAAGCATCTGTAGACCCTTCAGCCGCCCCTGCGCCAACAAGAGTATGAAGCTCATCAATAAAAACAATAATTTCCCCGTCAGATTCGGCAATCTCATGAATAACAGCCTTAAGCCTCTCTTCAAATTCGCCTCTAAACTTAGCCCCGGCGATAAGTGCACCCAGATCCAGAGCAAGAAGCCTTTTATCCTTCAAAGACTCAGGAACATCTCCGGATACTATACGCCTGGCAAGACCTTCCGCAATTGCTGTCTTACCAACCCCCGGTTCTCCAATAAGAACAGGATTATTCTTAGTACGCCTGGAGAGAACCTGCATAACCCGGCGTATCTCGTCATCCCTGCCAATAACAGGGTCGAGTTTATCCCTTCTTGCAAGGGCAATTAAATCTTTACAATATTTATCAAGAACCTGATACTTCATTTCCGGGTTATCATCAGTTACCCGCTGGTTCCCCCGAATAGACTGAAGAACTTTTAATACATTATCCCTGGTAATTCCAAAATCCTTTAACATTTGTCCGGTACTGCTATCAGAATCAAGGATAGTTAGAAAAACATGTTCTGCAGAGACAAAATCATCCTTAAGATGAGCAGCTTCTGTTTCTGACTGGTGGAGAACATTCGAAAGAGCAGGAGCAAGACTAACTCTGGCAGCAGATCCGTATACTCTGGATTTTGATTCCAACTTACCCTTAAGAACCTCCCCCAGGCCCCTCCTGTCAACTCCAAGACGATCCAGAAGAGGGGGAATAACACCATCCTGCTGATCCAGGAGAGCATAGAGCATGTGTATTACATCTATTGAGTTATGATTGTACTTATGAGCAACAGAACTGGCATCCTGAATTGCTTCCTGCACTTTTACTGTCATTTTATCGTAGCGCATTTATCATCCTTGATTGTCTTTATATATAATTTTACTTATAATAGAAGATACCAATACATTAAGATACGGTCAAACATAAATAATATAAAGGGAATATGGAATGGAAAATAGTTCAAAGGGAAAGGAAAAGGTAGTATTCTTCCACGGATTTGAGAAAGATGATGTTTTTAAAATAATTAAAGCAATTAAAGCTTCGGTCAGTAATCCCGGAGAAATTGCATTCTCCACGTCAACTCCGACAAATTTGGAATGGAAAATAAAAGATATGGTTACAGAAGTAATGGAAGATCATGCTTTTTTCAAAGAACAGGAAAAAAAGGAAAAAGAAAATAAATGACCTTTTTATTTATAAATATCAGCCTTGCTGTTATACCAGCTGTAATACTTCTCGTTTACTTTTACAGAAAAGATAAACAGAAGAAAGAACCCGTTTCCATGATATTAAAGGTTTTTTCTTTTGGTTTTCTTTCAGTTCTGCCGGCAATTGCAGTTGAAATGCTGATCATGCAGTTTGTTCCGGATAGATTTTCAGTTTTCAGCATTTTTATAAGGGCATTTATTGTTGCCGGACTTGTGGAGGAGGGTATAAAACTAAAAACTGTCCTCCTTGTCGCATATCCCAACAAAAACTTTGATGAAGTGACCGACGGAATTGTTTACACAATAACAGCAAGCCTGGGGTTTGCATTGTTTGAAAATATCTTCTACAGCTTTGGTCCCGTTTCTACTATTATACTCCGGGGAGTAACAGCTGTCCCCTTACATGCAATAGCATCCGGTATAATGGGTTATTACATTGGAAAATCAAAATTTGGAGATTCGAATTTAAAGTATAAGGGGCTGTTTATTGCTGTTCTGATTCATGGGCTTTATGATTTTTTCCTCTTCTACGGATCATGGCTGCCACCACTTATAATTCCCCTTCTAATAATATCAGGAATTTATCTATCAAATCTATATAAATCCGCCTTGCAGGATGATCGATATAACAGGAGAAGCTGAGTTTAATATTCGAATAATTAACTCCATAATCACTTGACTAATCCCTGTTTCTTCTGTATCTTAGGCAAACCGTCGCAGGGTAGAGCAGTTGGCAGCTCGTCGGGCTCATAACCCGGAGGTCACAGGTTCGAGTCCTGTCCCTGCTAATATTTTTATTAAACCGATCCGTATTTTTCCGGGTCGGTTTTTTTATTTGGTATGGGATATTTGTGGTTCCGTCATAACCAT
>JAUVLL010000291.1 GCA_030600745.1 Spirochaetaceae bacterium
ACATCAGGAAATTGCACGAAATACTCTAAGAAAAGATAAAAGAATTAATATCAGGCTTTCCTCTCAGGATTTGGAAGCATTAAAGACAAACGCTGTAGAAATAGGAATACCGTATCAAACTTTAGTATCTAGTATATTACATCAATACACTACAGGCAGATTAATACCACTAAAAAGATAACATAAGCCATCCACGAGCACTATTCTACGGCAGTATCCCCGGCATACGCAGAAACAGCATTAAATAGAATGGGAAAATAATCATATACAATCCGTATGTAACAAGCAGTGTATAAGCAGCATAGTCCTCGTTGGTTCCTTTACTGTGAGCCATTACTGCCAGATTTGTAGCAGGGGGGATATGAGTCTCCAGGAATAAAACCCACAACTGCCCTGGTGACAGGTTGAGATTCTTTAGAAAGAGGAAATAACTCCCATAAAATAATGCCGGCATAATTAAAAATCTCACTGCAGAAGTTGCACCAGCCATTAGTATCAACTTTGATGGTTTTTCACTGGAAGTATGGAGATTGCCTATCATAGCACCCAGACTGATAAGTATAAGAGGCAGGGTTATAGCGCTTATCCTCTCCAAAGCAGACAGTATATGAAAAAGGGGAAGCTCAATGTTGCCTGCAACTGTCCTGAAACCTGTCAGTAATGCTGCAAAACCCAGAAGGACTCCTATAAATGGTGGTGTAATTATTTCTTTAATACCCAGTCGCCTTCCCTTCCCTGTCATCAAATAATTGCCTGCTGTCCAGAGAAGAGGAGAATTAATTAAAAGGTACACACCTACATAGAGAGTGGGTTCACTTGTTCCGAAAAGCTCTGATATAAGGGGCAGAGTTACCGGAAAAATATCTATTACACTAAGAGGAAAGTATCCGGAGTTTCCAAAGGTGGAAAAGGCAATACCGGCTCTTTTCTCGTCTGATTTAAAGGGAAGAAAAGAAAAAACAAGAATGGATACTATAGCCCCTGCTCCCATTATAATAACTGCAGCAAGTAAAAACATAGGACTTCGTACAATCGCATTGGGATCGGAGGAGGATATGTTTATAAACAGATAGAGAGGTAAAGCTATTTTAACAACAAATTTACTTAAAGAGGAGAAAAAGCTGTCTTCCCATCCCCCGAATCTCTTTAAAAAGAAACCAATAGCAATAAGTGCAAACAACTGCAGAACAGTATAAAAAATAGGTAAAAAGTACATAAGACTCCCAGGTATCAGTGTAGAGACCCAGCATGCTATCCTATATAGCACACTCCATCTCTTCGGTATACTACAGACTATCTACACAGGACGCAAGCCTACTCTGATCCTCCAGTGCAGTAAAAACGCGATGCCTCGCGTCTCTCCCTACACATCCCCCACTTATACAGCCAGTCACTCCGCATACAAAACACAGCACCTGATCCATGAAGGGGTACCGGAAGACACGCCTGCAGACACCGGTGGAGGAACGGAACCGGAAAATGGCTGCGGAAATAGCGTGGCTGAAGGTAGGGGAAAGCCTTCCCCTCTTTGAAAAATCCATAGATAAAAAACAAAATATCTTCTTTTCAATAATAAAAATGCAGTTATACATTTGCAATTAATCGAGAAAACTATTACTTTTTAGGCATAATATTAAAATAAGAGGATAATAGCATGAGAGTATTAGACAAGATTAAACCAGGTGTTGTTTATGGGAAAGATCTTAAAACACTTTTCGACATCTGTAAAAAAGAGGGTTTTGCACTGCCCGCAGTAAATGTTATAGGAAATGATTCTGTCAACGCTGTTCTTGAAGCAGCTGCAAAAGTAAAATCACCAGTTATGATTCAGTTTTCAAACGGTGGCGGACAATTTAATGCAGGGAAGGGACTGGCCGCTGAAGGTCAGGAAAGAGCAATTGCAGGGTGTATTTCCGGTGCTCAGCATGTACACCTTATGGCTGAAAAATATGGTGTCCCTGTTGTTCTGCATACTGATCACTGCGCAAAAAAACTGCTGCCATGGATAGACGGGCTTTTAGATGCAGGTGAAGAGTACTACAGGAAAAATGGAAAACCTCTGTTCTCATCACATATGCTGGACCTCTCTGAGGAGCCAATGGAAGAGAACATGGAGATAAGCAAAAAATTTCTGGAAAGGATGAATAAGATAGAGATGCTTCTTGAAATCGAGATCGGTATAACCGGCGGAGAGGAAGATGGTGTTGACAATAGTGAAACTGCACCTGAAGATTTATATTCCAAACCATCAGAAATTGATTATGTTTATACAGAATTAAGTAAGGTTAGCCCTAATTTTACAGTGGCAGCAGCTTTTGGAAATGTTCATGGTGTTTATAAACCCGGTAATGTTAAGCTGACTCCAAAGATTCTGGACAAAGGTCAGAAGTTTGTAAAAGAAAAACATGGTCTCAGCGAAGAGCATCCTGTTACATTTGTTTTTCATGGTGGTTCAGGATCTACAAGAGAAGAGATCCGTGAAGCAATCAGTTATGGTGTTGTTAAGATGAATATTGACACTGACACACAGTGGTCTACATGGGAAGGTATTCTAAAATACTATAAGGAAAATGAAGCCTTTCTTCAGACCCAGCTGGGAAACCCCAAGGGATCGGATGTTCCTAATAAAAAGTTTTATGATCCAAGAGCATGGCTCCGCAAGGGTCAGGAAAGTACAGTGGCCCGTATTGTAAGAGCATTTGAAGATTTGAATGCTGTTGGAAGAAATTAAGTAATTCATTTTATAACTACAGCGCAGGGACGGTTTTTAACCCGTCTCTGCGTTATTTTAGTTTAAAGGAGCATTCTAAATATGAAGAAAGGGTATGTTCAAATTTACACAGGAAACGGTAAAGGAAAAACCACCGCCGCTTTGGGACTGACACTAAGAGCCAGCGGATATGGCAGGAAAATATTTATCGGACAGTTTGTTAAAGGTATGAAGTATGGAGAACTGGAATCGATAAAGAAGTTTTCTGATACTATTACTTTAAAACAATTTGGGAGGGACTGTTTTATATACAATGATCCGGAACCGGAAGATATTCGGATTGCCAGGGAAGGATGGGATCTTGTAAATAATATTCTTACCGAAAACAGTGTTGATATTCTTATTTTAGATGAAATTGGAATAGCAATATACTACAAACTGATAAGCACCCAGGAAGTAATTGATTTTATTAAAAGAAAACCTGCTGAGATGGAACTAATATTAACCGGCAGGAATGTACCGGAAGAACTATTTGAACTGGCCGATCTGGTGACAGAGATGAAAGAGATAAAGCACTACTACACTAAGGATGTGCCTGCGAGAGAAGGTATTGAGTTTTAAAATCTGTGGGTTTATTCAACCCACAAAATAGAATACTTTGAAAAAGATTTAATTATGAAAATCAAGCCACATTGCACCGGAAATCTCACCAACAGAATAGGTAAAATATTCACCATCGGGGGTAGTAGTTTTAACCCAGCTCCAACCATCTTCTACTGAGACATTGTCAAAGACATATGTATCAGTACCATCAATAATTGTTCCTGTAATCGTTGTATCCTCACTGGAATATAAAAATAAATAAGCATAATACAGGGAAGGGCCCGCAAAATTACCAAAATAGATTTCATCAACAGGTGTAGCAATAGTACCTTTCATTACTTCTACACTAAATATTTTAGCATCGGCAGAGGTTGAGTCCAGTCCCCATTCAGATGGGAAAACACAGTCACCGGAAGAAGGAACACCATAGGTTAGGGAAAGATCATTAGTATTACCGTTATCTGTATCAAGGATAGCATAGCTACCATCTGTTGTATTGGTCAGATAATACTCAGTTCCACCTACATGTGTGTAAGGTGTGGTCCATGAACCCGTTCCACTGGTATCAAAGTCATGGGTAATTGTCCCTATTAAGGAAAGGGTGTCTCCAACATTAAATGCAACAACAACATCGTTATCGTCATCATCTTATTCAACAAATAATTCACAACCTGAAAAGATTAGAATTGATACTAATAAAACAGCAATAATCGATAAATAAAACTTTTTCATTAACAAGGCTCCTTAAAAAATTAATATTTTTTATTTAAGCTTCATATAATCAAGTATTTTTAGATAGTAACACATATTTTACTATTATCCACAGGATCAGGGAATTTTTATTGATAAATGTTCTTCCTCAGCCCCCTCCCCCCCCCTAAATTTTCAGGCCTTCTATTCGAGCTCAAGAGTAGAGTAATTGAAAACATATCTTTCACTTATTATTTTAAAAAGAAACTTGCT
>JAUVLL010000366.1 GCA_030600745.1 Spirochaetaceae bacterium
GTGGTGTCTCAGTTGCAGGTGGAGTAGGCAGTGTTGTTGGCTCACTATTGGGAGCAATTGTATATACCTCACTCACAAGCGGAATGAACCTAATGGGTATAGATATATCTTCTCAATATATAGTTCGGGGAGCTGTTTTACTTGGTGCTGTTGTATTTGATGTAGCAGCCAGGAAGTTGGGAGACTAAATTATTTTTCAGTGTTAGGAATTCTTATTTATTACACTTAAAAACAAGAAATAAGTATAAAGGGGAAATGAATTAATGCGTAACAAGGAATATGACAGTTTCGGTCCATGGATATATGAGATATCGGAAGAATATCCCCTTCCTGAACAGTTTAAACAATATATTAGAACAAATGAAGAGGCTTTATTCAGTATTAAAATACCCCGTAAAATTGAAAGAAAAAAAGCACATCCCGGTATGCCTCTTTACGATTATGTTGTCAATCTATACAAAGATGATATCCATATTTTAAAAAGAGAAGACGATGGGATAATTGGAGCTTCTTATTTATATAAGAGTATTGAATGTATTCAGAACAGGGAGAATTTACTTAATGGAAATCTTAGAATAATTATGTCAGATATAGTTTATGATTTACCTTATAATACTGTTTCTGTGAATATAATTCTTAGTATGGTAGAGATAATAAGACAAAAATACACTGATATTGCCAGCTTCCCAATGTCGGAAAATAGTATTGTTGATATTTCTAAAAGAAACTTAAGTTTTTATTTCAATGGGGTGGTTAATGATAAAAGAAATCGAAATCCTGAATTTAAGATTCTTGTCTACCAGGAGGAAAGCTCTGTCGGTTTTTGGGAAACTGGTTTTATTAGAAAGTTGCAGCATCGTGTCTTCGGTAAAAAGCTGCTCGAATCGCTTCATTTATCTGATGGCAGGGAACTTATAATACTTAGCAGAGGGCTGCCTTTTAGACGCAGAGGCCAGGCCGTTTACGGTAAGGAAACTTTTTATGTTCCAATTCGTAAAATAAGAAATATATTATGGGAGGATGATCAGAGGAACCTGACAATATCGAATATGACCTTACTGACTTCTAATAACCGCCATCATATTGTTTTTAAGCGAGAAAATAGTTCAATTAGATCATATGTAGGTTTTTTAAAAGAAGCCAGGAATTACTATGCAATTTCAACTGATAAACCTGGTAAATAGATAAATTGGGAGATTAAAAAGGCTTATTTCTTATACCTGAAACAATAAATCAAATACTCCAATTATACCTTTATATTTGAGGAGATATGATATACAAAGAATAATAGTATAAATATTAAGGATTATTAATGAAAATTCGTTCAAAACTACTTGCCTTAATCTTCTCTATGTTTGCAGCAATGATTATATCTCTGGTTGTTTATATCGGGTTTCAAACAGTTGTAGATATTTCGGAGGATGAAAAAAGTAAACTGCTGCTATTAAAAGATATGGTTCAAAAAGAACATATCGAAGTTTCCAAATTTTTGTATGATGGTTCTATAGTTCTCTATCAGCTTGAATCTTTTAAAGAAGCAATTGCTGCAAAAAATGAAACACTCGGAAGGGTAAACAATATTACTCTTCTTCCCAGAATGAGTGACAAAATTAAGAAGGCTTTGACAACGATTGTACTTCTTGATGATCTTCAGGAAAAGAATCAGACCGGCTTAATAGAGAGTATTAATAGCTTATTAATAACTGTAGAAAATGTTTATGGTTATACTACCAGTTTCAGCCTTGATGATATATACTCTGAATTTTCTATAAGTTTGGAAGGATATGATCAGTTACTGTCCGATACAACTAAAACAAAATCTCATCTGGTAAGTCTTGAAGTTGCTTTGGAAGGATCAGAGTCGGTTATAAGTGAACAATATTCAATAATTGATGAACAGATCCGGTATTTTCAGACTCTGGGGTATTATATAACAGCTGCTTTTATTCTTATTTCTATAATTCTGTCAGTGATTATTGCTTTTATTTCTGCCGGGAAGATAGCACGGTCTGTTCAAACAATGAGTTCCAGTCTTTCGATTATGGCTTCAGGAGACCTGACTAAAGAGATTAATGTAAAATCCAGTGATGAAATTGGAATCCTAAGTGATGATATGAATATTTTTCAAAAAGGACTTAATAGGTCTTTAAACAGAATAAAAAAGTTTTCTCAAGTCAATGAGGAGGTCAAGGAAGAACTTATTTCAACAGCTTCTGAAACCTCAGCTGCTGCTGTTGAAATCTCTGCAAATATCGGTTCAATAAACAATCAGATGTCTACACTTGATAAACATATTTCTCAATCAAGTAGAGAAGTCATTGAGATCTCTTCCTTTTCAAATGATTTAAATAACCAAATTGTAAATCAAATGTCTATGGTGGAGGAATCAACTGCATCAATAACCCAAATGATAGCCTCCGTCGCAAGTGTTTCGCGACTGACTAATAAGAATAAGGAAGTGATTAAATTGCTTGTCGATACTGCACAGGAGGGTGATCATAAACTGAAAGAAACAACTACTATTATTGAAGATATTAACTCTTCTGTGAATGGAATAAACAGCATGGCTGAAATTATTCAGAATATTTCTGCCCAGACTAACCTTCTTGCTATGAATGCAGCAATTGAAGCTGCTCATGCAGGTGATCATGGAAAAGGATTTGCAGTCGTTGCCGACGAGATTAGGAAACTGGCTGAAGCTTCTTCTAAGAGCAGTAAAGAGATAAGCAGGAATCT
>JAUVLL010000327.1 GCA_030600745.1 Spirochaetaceae bacterium
TGGCTATGTTCCCGTATATTGCAGGGGTATGGAATTAAAACAGCCAGGACAGAAATTGCAAATTTTGGTGACCAAAAGGTATTAATAGTAAAAAGATTTGACAGAAAACTATCAGCTGATAGTAGTTGGTGGATTAGATTACCCCAGGAGGATATGTGTCAGGCAACCGGAACACCTGGTGGTTATAAATATGAATCTGATGGTGGGCCCGGGATAAGAAAAATTATGGATTTACTATTAGGGTCAAATCAATCTGTTACTGACAGGATTACTTTTTTTAAGATCCAGATTCTGTTCTGGATGATGGGAGCCATTGATGGCCATGCCAAAAATTTCAGTATATTTCTTGAGCCTGAGGGACGTTTCCGGCTAACTCCTGTCTACGACGTAATGTCTGTATTTCCTGTTATAGGTAGAGGATCTAATGAAATTCCAAAAGAAAAAGTAAAAATGGCTATGGCTGTTCAAGGAAGAAACCGTCATTACAAATGGAAAGATATTACTTTTGATCATTGGATAACAACGGCAAAACTCTGCGGCCTGGATAGTTCAACAGTTGAGACTATTATATCAGAATTAGTTAAGAACACTTTAGAAATTATTACGAATGTTTCATCTCAATTGCCCTATGATTTTTCCCACACTGTAAGTGATAGTATATTAAGCGGTCTGGAACAAGCTTCAAAACAACTTGAGAATGGGTAATTTTCAGGTACTTATCGTCTCGGTCTTACATAACTCCGAATCCCATCCCCGGACATCCCCTGTAATCTCAAGATAACATCATCAATAACAGTTCTGTACTGGGGATATCTCAGGTTTAACCGGCTTACATAACCCTGTTCCTGTTCAACCCTTTTCTGTTTTACTGTTGGAAGAAATGAGAGGAGGAATGTAATATCTTCCTCCTGCATATAGATAGTGCTTATTGCAAGTTCCCGGTCGGAGATACGCATCAATATATTCTGAACTTCAGTATGTTTACCTGAATGCAGTAACTCTGCAAGAACTCTATCCGGGGGATTCATGTTAGTTTATTATTCCTACCCCTCCGCCTGTATTGATATAGTAATTTTCAGAAGAGTTAAATTCTCCTGAGACCATTCCTGTTATAAATATACCTGTTCCGGGAATTAACCAGTGCAGTTCGGCTCCTGCCGAGAAGGGATAATCAATAGAAAATCCTTCAGAAAACGGGGTGGTTCTTACTGCTCCTGAAACACCTATCATTGTAGCTCCAACATCAAGTAGAAGGGCCGCTCTTCCGTAGCCCCAGATGTAGAATCCGGCATTCTTTGTACTGGGATAGGAAACTCTGAATGGTGATACTGTAACTTCAGGAGCGAGTACCAGGGAGACTGGGCCTGCAGAAACAGAGGCTGTTAACCCAGTGGATAGTCCTGTAAAATTAGTTTGCGTATCAGTGTATGTATCGTAAAGATAGGTTCCTTTTAGTGTTCCTGAAAGTGCAACAGGTTTGAAGGCTCTTGCAGGAAGCAGGGCTTTTTTTGCTGATAAAGAAAATATATATGATTCTGATTCCTGGATAATAACTCCAGCCTGGGCAGAGATCTCCAGGTCTTTAACAGGTGCTCCCCTTGTCCCCAGGATAACCGGGAATCTGTAGGTTTCGTCTTTTTCGTCCAGGTGTCCAAGGCCATCCAGGGCAAGTTGAAAACTTCCTGTTGGGAGTATATCCGGGGTTGGGCAGAACATGGTACCGCCTGTTCCGCTGAAAGTATTCCTGATTCGAATAATAAGTGAGCTGTCTATGGTTACTTCTGTTTCTTTATGTTCTAAGTTATTTCCATCAAAATCTTTTCCTGTAACCACTATTTTGTAGTCGCCATCGGGAAGTTCTTTGCCATAACCGTCTTTTCCATTCCAGGAAAAAACCTGATCATTATCTGTAAAGGAGGGAAAAATGTGTTCCAGTACACTTTGTCCATTTCCCTGTAATATTTCCAGTTCCCCTGTACCGTAGGTTGTTACGGTAAAAGAGATCCTGCTTTCGCCCAGCCCTGCAGGATTATCAGGATTGAAGGCCTTTCGGTTTACAAAGAGCGGGGAAAACCGGAACTTTGCAGGTGTAAGCTCAATCGAAAGACTGGTTGTTCTGTTTTCCCTTATCTCAACGTATTGCTGCCATGGTTCATATCCGAAAAGTTCTGCCTCTATTAGATGTCTCCCAATTTGAAGTTCATTTATATCACTGTATAGTTTATCCCACCCTGTAGAGATTGTAATATCAGGATATTTTGCATTTATCTGTAGAAATCCTGTAATTGGTTCCAGATCAATTTTTATTTCCACACTGTCATTTTCTGTGTAGTTAACCCATTCTGTTACTGTGTAGTAGCCTTCTTTTTCTACGGTAATTCTGTAATTACCGGAAGTGAGGAGTTCTGTAACGGGCGAAATGCCTGCATAACTGTCTCCTATATACACATCGCACCAGATGGGTGATGTTCTGATTGTCAGGCCTGGTTTGTCTTCAGATTCATCTTCTTCAGTATCCTCTGAGTCTGTTGAAACAACGTTACTGAACAGATCTCCTTTAGAAGTCATACAGCCCGTTTCCCAAAAAACTGAAAAGATAATTATTAGTATCAGGATAAAACTTTTTTTTGTCTTCATAGTAAAAGTATACGCAGATGATTAAAAATAGCAAGGGAAAGAACGGTTCTCATTATATCTAACTGAACTGCCGATAGGGTTAGAGGGAGTGTGTACAACTTTAATATGGCAAAGAAGAAAAACAATGAGAAATGGACAGGGTTACCAGTATCCAAAATTTTTAATGGAGTCAGTTCGTTCTACAAAGATTTTAGTAATGAAAATCTCCCTAAGATCATACTGGCAGTATTGATTGTTATTTTTATTGGTGGTGGACTTGTTTTTCTGGTGGAGTCAGGAACTAATGGAGAGTTTTCGCGGTATATAGATTCTCTCTGGTGGAGTGCAGTAACAATTACGACTGTAGGATACGGCGATATGGCTCCCGCTTCAAATACAGGCAGACTGGTTGCTGTAATGATGATGTTTGGAGGTATTGCATTAACCTCCATTTTTTCCGGTACAATTGCCAGTATTTTTGTTGACCGAAAGATTCAGGAGGGTAGAGGCTTGCAGGAAGTAAATCTACGAAATCATACAATAATATGCGGATGGAACAGGAATGCAATCGGAATAATAGAAAGTTTTTCAGTTTTGTCAAAAGACTGGAAAACTACTCTGTGCCTTATCAATGAGATGGATGCAGAAGAATATCAAATGCTTAGAGTAAAGCATTCTGAACTTGATATAAAGTTTGTAAAAGGCGATTTTTCCAGTGAAAAGATTCTGCGCAGAGCATCCGCTTCCAATGCAAAAGCTGCTATTTTTATACCGGATACATCAGGGAATAACACCCTTGATAATGCAGACGAAAGAACAATACTGGGTGTTCTTGCAA
>JAUVLL010000374.1 GCA_030600745.1 Spirochaetaceae bacterium
AGTCTGGCAAGACGATAAGCTGTCCCCTCTGCAGGAGTAGCTTCAAGGTTAAAATTTTGATTCGTTTCTCCCTGAATGGATATCAGTTTGTTTCGCAGTTCCCTGTTATCTAATCTTAACCGGCAGCACATGGAACGGGCATCCTCGGGATTCATATCCGAATTAATGAAATTAGAGAAATAAGGGATTCCATATTTCCCGGTTACTTCCCACAACAGATCAAGCTCAGGATTATCCCAGTTAAAATCACTGGTAATATTATAAGTAGGAATAGGAAAAGTAAAAACGCGCCCTTTTGCATCTCCCTCCAGCATAACCTCAAAAAAAGCCTTATTTATCAGATTCATTTCAGATTGATATTCGCTGTAATTGTTTTTTTGTAATTGCCCTCCGATAACAACATTCGTTTCGGCATAGTTTGGCGATGGCTGCAGATCCAGCGTAATATTGGTAAAGGGTGTTTGAAATCCTACTCTGGTGGGCACATTAATATTAAAAATAAATTCCTGCATGGCTTGTTTTACTTCTTTAAATTTTAACTGATCATAACGAACAAATGGGGCTAAGAGTGTATCAAAACTCGAAAATGCCTGTGCTCCTGCCGCTTCTCCCTGAAGAGTATAAAAAAAGTTGGCAATCTGCCCCAATGCAGTTCTAAAATGCTTTGGAGGTTTACTTTCCACTTTACCACTAACACCTCTAAATCCCTTTATAAGCAAATCATACAGATCCCATCCGACACAGTAGACAGATAGAGAGCTTAAATCATGTATATGGAAATCTCCACTATCATGGGCATTTTTAATTTCTGATGGATATATTTTATTAAGCCAATATACTTTGCTTATTTCAGAGGCAATATAATTGTTCAAACCCTGAAGGGAAAAAGACATATTACTGTTTTCATTAACCCGCCAGTCAGATTGATCAATATACTGATCAATTAAATTAACATTCGCTTTTGCAGTTATTTCCCTGATTTTATTATGCTGATCCCGGTAGATAATATAAACCTTTGCAGTTTTAGAATAAGGGGAATCGATTAGAACCTCTTCAACAATATCCTGGATTTCTTCTACATCCGGTATTTTATTTCCCAGAGTCTGATGAGCAAGATTGATGACACGAAGGGTCAATTTTACGGCCAGATCTTTGTCCAGTTCTCCTGTTATCTTTCCGGCAGCAGCTATGGCATGTACTATTTTTTGAGTATCAAACTCAACAACTTTCCCGTTACGCTTAACTATTTGCTTATAAATAAATGATTTTTGTTGCGGCATGGCACTCTCCTTTTGTTTTCGCGACAAAATACGAGCATGCAGTTACCCCGGCATTCGGACTTAGAGCACATAAATTACGTCACTCAATACCGTAGCGCGACTGTGTCCGATTCTCACGGACTTTCCCAGGGAATAACTACAAATCTATTATTATTTTAATCGTCTCAAAGCTACAGGATATTCAGGATATTATCAAGAGTGAAATACAAATTCATGTTTAAGCAATATTATTTACCTGGAAACATCGACTAAACTCTCCCAACCTGCTACTGTTCATGAAGATAGACTGTAGGGTGGGGAAAGGGTTTATGAGTCTTAAAATTCTGGCAATTGGTGAAATAGTAGGAAAACCTGGGATCTTCTGTATAAAAAAAGGTCTTAAAAAACTTAAAGAAGAGTTTGAAATTAATTTTGTTATTGCAAATGGGGAAGGTACTACCGGCGGATTTGGATTAGGGAAAAATCATTCAATTCAACTTCATAAACTTGGAATAGATGTAATAACTCTTGGAGATAAGACCTTTTTTAAAAAAGATATGGTGAGTCACATTGGAAACAGCTCCTACATTATAAGACCTGCCAACTATCCCCCGGGAACACCTGGACGGGGATGGCGGGTGTATAAAGTCGGGGATAAAAATATCGGTGTCATATCATTATTGGGCCAGTCGGGGTTTAGCAGGATACATCTAAGTAATCCATTCACCTTTATACCTGATATTATTAAACGATTAAAAGAAGAGACTGATATAATAATTCTGGATTTCCATGCTGCAACAACAGCAGAAAAATACTCCATGTTTTTTCATGTTGATGGTGCGCTGACAGCTGTTATTGGCACTCATTCAAAAGCTCTTTCAGCAGATGCATCTGTTTTTCCAAAGGGTACTGGAATAATATGTGATACAGGCAGAACAGGAAGTTCCACCGGTGTGGGAGGACTTGCTCCAAATGTTGAAATTGAACAATTTCTGACACAAATTCCGAACCGCTCCAAAGAATGGTGGAATGATCTGGAAATTCAGGGAGCAATTATTGAAATTAATGATGAAGGTAAAACAGAAAGTATGAAAGAAATCAGATATCCAATAGAAGAGGTTCCTGATGATAGAGCAGGGTAAGATAACAGCAATCAAAGGAGATGAGATAATACTCTCCTGCTCCTCACTTAGCGGGGGGTGTAAAAAATGCAGTGTAAGCTCATTCTGCTCAACCGGCGGGAAGGAGTTCAGTGTTTTAAACGATGATAAAATTAATCTAAAAT
>JAUVLL010000136.1 GCA_030600745.1 Spirochaetaceae bacterium
AAGTAACAGAGAGATCGCAGAGCGTTTAAATATTGCAGAACCTACTGTAAAGCTTCATCTATACAATATCTACAACAAAATAGGAGTAGACAACAGGTTTGCAATAATTGATCTTTGTAAGTATAATTATAGTTAATGAATAAGGAACTTATAGGTGAACACTTTGTAAATCTACATGATCTCTCTTTTGAACAGGCAGAAAAGGTTCTAAAAATTCAGAGAAGAAATAAAAAAAAGAAATTTGGTGAAATAGCTGTCGAACTGGGATTTCTTGAATTTCAAAAACTGGATGAATATCTGGAGGACCCTGCAAATCCGGGAGGAATTGCAGCGGATAGCCTGACCCTGCGTAGGGACGAACCTTGTGTTTGCCCATATGCAGGGGAACGCCCAAAATAATATACAATTGGAGATGGCGGGAGTCGAACCCGCGTCCTGATGGGCCGGAGCCGAATATCTACAGGCTTAGCTTCATATTAATGCTCAAAGAGTACATGGGATGAAGCAAACCTGCACTCCTCAAAGCCCGTTAAAAGTCCCTCAGGCAATACGGACACCACCTGAAGCAAGCCCCGGTTTGTTACAGGCACCCTGTTCCTTCGGAACAGCATGAACAGGACCCGTAGCAGCTTACGCTGCTAATGCGTAATCGACGTTATTATCGTTAGCAGTTAATTGTTTTGTCCAGTTTAAGGAGTTAGAGCAGCTCCGCCTGCAACCCGGGACCGTACGTTCCAACAGTCGAAACCCTTACACCCCCATTACGCTGATAAAATACTACTTTATTTTTAAAAGATCAATATCTGTCCCTGATTTCTCTGTCAGAATCTCTTTTTTGATCTCTGTCCTTTATGGTGTTTCTTTTATCTCTTGTATCTTTACCTTTGCAGATTCCGAGTTCCATCTTAATAATTCCCTTTTTTAGATAAAATTTAAGGGGAATAAGTGTAAAACCTTTTTGTTCAACTTTTCTTCGTAGTTTTTTAATTTCAGATTTATGTACAAGAAGTTTTCTAATACGGTCAGGATCATGATTAAAAAGATTGCCGAAAGTATAGAGGGAAATATGAAAACTTACGAGTAGGAGTTCATCGTTTTCTATTTTTGCGTATGTGTCAGTAAATGAAAACATACCGTTACGCATGGCTTTAACTTCAGTCCCCTGAAGTGCAATGCCACATTCCATACTTTCGTCAACATAGTAGAGAAATCTTGCCTTTTTATTTTTAGCCAGGATTTTTATATCACCTGTTTCTTTACCCATTATTTTCTTACCAGAACAGGTCTGAAACCAAGAAAAGGTGTACACCATGCAGGATTCTGTGATCCTCTTGTGCTGACTTTGATTTCGGCCTCAGAATTAGCCCAGCTTCCGCCGCGAACAGCCTTTTCCGCCCCTTCATAAATACTTTCTGCCAGACCAAAACTTCCGTTGACACTATCTGCAGGGAAATACCAGTTTTCACACCATTCCCAAAGATTACCCATGGTATCATAAAGTTCAGCTTTGCCAATTCTGGTAAAATCAGTAGACTTTCCAGCTGATAAACCGGATGCGAGAAAAATATTATTGGAAGTATCAGTTGCATTAAACCTTGCTGCAGCCTCCCATTCTGCCTCTGTGGGTAGTTTTATACTATAGGTTGATAAGTTAGGGGGTAGTTTAGTTTCAAGCCATTCACAGTACGCTTTTGCAGCAAACCATGATATGTTTGAAACAGGTTTACCACCATCGGTAAAATCCTGCAGGCTGAGATAGTCTTTGGTTACAAGGTGATTTTCTATTAGATTATCAATATTATCAAACTCCCAATCAGGATTTTCATTAAGAAACAATAAATAATCCTTTCTGGTAACTTCTTTTTCAAGAATATAGAAATCTGAAACAGTTTCAATATGCGGAAATGAAACAAGAATATCATCATCTGCTAGTAGATCCGTATTTTCAACCAGGGTAGAACCACTTAGATAACTCCCGGAAGAAAAACCTATAAATTTACTCATACCATTAATTATTTTTTTTTCTCCAACAGGTACAGGTTCTTTGGAAATTTGAATATCACTGTATTTTTGGGATAAAGAATTGAGAATCGTGGGTACACCTTCAATTTTACCAAGACTTTCCATAATATTTTTACGCTGATTTATCGGATATGCTTTAATAATACCAAGGACAAGACCTTCGGAATTGTTTTCCTTTTTAAAGTAGTCCGGAATTATGGATAGATCTATTTCCTCATTACTACTATTGAAATTATCAACCAGACTAATAGCTTTCATATAATCAAGGACCATTTCAGGACTTCCCAGATTAACCCTCATGCTGTAAAGAAAATCATACAGTAGTTTATTAGTATCAGTTTTTGTACCGGAAAGAAATTCACTTACTGTTCCCGAAACAAGAGGAGGCATTTGATAATGATCGTAGTAGTCCTCTATTAGACCAAAAGAACTTAATTGTTTAAATCTGTCTTTTAGAAATCCTTCTGGATCAATTAAAGGTAAATTTTCAATTATCTTTAATTTTTTTGGAAACAAAACAGATCCGAAAACCCTACCGTCAATGAATTTTCTCATTATAAACGGTTTAAAATATTTTTTTTCTATTTTTATTTCCCTTTCACCTTTTTGAACAAAAATTTTGGCAGGTGTTGATCCCCTGTAAACATTGTCCACATATACGGCAGTATCCCCGGGAAGTGTTTCTACATATACCAATGATCCATTATTTTTTAATCCAGGGTAAATAAGAATAAAAAAAAGACCTAAAAGTATTATAATGCTGTATATTACAGTTAAATAGATCCCCGGTATTATTCCAAAAACGGGTTTAAGTTTTACTATTGCTTTTTCGATATCTTCGTCAGTTATTTTATTACTCATAATACCGAGGATTATCCAGAACTTTGCCTGTCTTGTCAACGTTATTGTTCTATGGTAAAGTCCCTCAGGCAGGTAGATAAGTGGAAAATTGGATGATAAGTGTTCAAAGTGTTACTGAAAGATTCCTTACACGGCGAAAAAGAAAAAAACTTAGACAAAAGAAGAAGCAACAGGAAAAAAATGTAATTATAGACTGGTTGGAAGCTTTTCTTTGGGCTGCTTGTGTTGTACTTCTTATTAATCAGTATCTTTTTCAGGCTTATCAGATTCCCTCCGGCTCAATGATTGATACTCTGCTTATTAAAGATCATATCTTTGTAAATAAAATTATTTTTGGACCGGAACTTATTCCCGGTAAATTCAAAATTCCTTCTGTTTTTAAACCGGAGAGAAATGATGTAATGATTTTTGAAAACCCAACTTATATATCAAGGGGGCCCACTTTTGATATTATTCAGCGTATTTTATATATGCTGACATTATCCCTTGTAGATATAGACAAGGATGAAAACGGGAATCCAAAACCGCATTTTCTTATAAAGCGTACTGCTGCTGTCGGAGGTGATTCTCTTCGATTTGTTGAAGGAGAAGTTCAGCTGAAACCTCCTGGTTTTGAGAATTGGATGGATGAATCATATTTTCACGAAATCTCTGAATTTACAAATAAAACAAGACGCCTTATTGATTTTTCAGATTATAAATTTATAAGAGCATCTGCCTATATTGATGCCTATCAAAATTCAAGTATTAAGATAGATAAAAAACTTATTCAGCTGGTTTCTTCTTCCGGTAATTCACACTCTGATATGTTTGCATGGATGAAATATCGTAATGAAGCTCTATATTCAATTAATCCCCAGGAAAGAAGATACGGTGTTTTGTGGCGTAAATTTGACTCCGGATGGTATATCCCTGAAGGTTGGCTAATGCCTCTTGGGGATAATCGTGATAATTCAAAAGACGGAAGGTATTTTGGCCCGGTTCCTATGGATAAGGTTTTGGGTAAAGCTATGTTTAAATATTGGCCGATAAACAGGATTGGGAAAATCGAATAATATGTCGAAAAGATCCAGAGCATTGGGAACATACGGTAGTTTTAAACCGAGGAGCAAGTTAAAAACACGACTTGGAAAAACTGGCAAAATATTACTGTTTTTTTTTCTCGTTTATCAGTTTGTTTCCGTATTTATTATTTCCTCTTTTGTTGTTCAATCTTCTTCTATGGAACCTGGTATTTTACAGGGACAAAGGCTGTTAACTGCTCCAATTGTTACAGGGGCATCACTTACCTTGCTGAATGTACGTATTCCAGGATTAAAGGAACCTGAAAGAGGAGATCTGGTACTGGTCAGACCAGGTAATGCTGTAAGTCTTCCATGGTATATTCTTTTGGCTGATCCTGTAGTCAGATTTATAACTTTACAGAAGAAAACAATTATTCCGGGTATAGACCAAAACTGGAACATTCAGATAGCCGTAAAACGTATTATAGCGATGCCGGGAGATACTGTTAAAATGATTGATTTTAAGTTTCTTGTAAAACCTTTAGACAAAACCGGTTATGTTCTTGAAAACAATATAACATCAAGGGAATATAATTTGTCTGTTCCTGCAGAACTACCGAATATTGATCCATCTATCCCTTTTTCCGGTAATATGGATGAAGTAATATTATCTGATAATCAATATTTTGTTGCAAATGATAATCGTGAAATGTTCTATGACAGCCGTTTTTACGGACCTGTTTCAAGAGATAATATTCTGGGACAGGTATTTTTAAGCTACTGGCCCGGTGTTTCGTTTAAATAAAGAGCTCCATGTATTAAGGAGGCCCGGATTATTTTTTTTACAGAAAAACTTACCCCCTTAAAACAAACCTCCCTCTATATCCACATCCCTTACTGCACAAGAAAATGCTCATACTGTGATTTTTATTCTGCAGTAATATCGACAGAGTCTGAAGTTCAGCTTCTCCTTAATCGAATATTGGATGACACAGTATTGCTGTTAGCAATACTTGGATCTCCTGTAATTAGAACCCTTTTTATAGGTGGTGGAACACCCAGTGCAGTTCCCCATGATATTCTTGCATATTTTCTCTACAGGCTTATGAAGATTGTTGGAACCTCTCCTACTGAAACAACAATAGAACTAAATCCTGAGACAGTAACGGAAAAGCTTCCGGGGATTCTAAGAGATAATGGAATAAACAGGATTAGTATTGGTGTTCAGAGTCTTGATGATGGTATACTTAAAACCCTGGAAAGAAATACAGATGTAAAAACAACTTTAAAGGCACTGAATGTTATTAAAAAATACTGGGACGGACCATTTAGTGTTGATCTTATAAACGCTGTTCCCGGACAGACAGTTAACAGTGCTTTATATGATATTACCGGCAGTTATAATTTTGAACCAGATCATATTTCATTGTACAGCCTTACCTTTGAACCGTCTACAAAACTATACGCCAGGTTAAAATCCGGAAAAATCAAAACACTGGAAGAATCTGTAGACCTGGATATGCAGCGTAAATCAATAGAATTGCTGAAGTCTTATGGTTACAGGAGGTATGAAATATCAAATTTTGCCAAAAGGGGAAAACAATCCCTGCACAATATCAATTACTGGAAAATGGGAAGCTATGTAGGTATCGGCCCATCTGCTGCTTCAACACTTTTAACAGATGACGGTCCTGTACGAATAGAATATAAACGCAGTATATCAGGTTTTTTAAATTCACAAAATTTCAGCGATAGAGTAGATATTGAATATCTTGAACCTGCTTCATTTCTGCTTGAACATCTTATGATGGGTTTCAGGCTTTTAAAAGGGATTGATAAAAGATACATAAACAGTGTTTTTAATATAGATATTATGGATTATCTTGAACCAGTATTAACACTCTGGCAGGATAAGCTGATTATTACTGATAAAACAATAAAACTTACATATGAAGGTCTTTCCCTTTTAAATCCTTTTCTTGTTGATATTGCTTCACTAATTGACAG
Source organism: Spirochaetaceae bacterium (assembly GCA_030600745.1). Classification (GTDB taxonomy): domain Bacteria; phylum Spirochaetota; class Spirochaetia; order B11-G9; family B11-G9; genus JAJRQE01. Next base: position 5,895 of record JAUVLL010000136.1, read on the forward strand.
TAATCCCCTGAATATTGCAGGTAGAGAAATTAACTGGTCTCTTGAAACACCACAATCTTGACAGCTCAATTTTAACTATGATAGTTTGACTGTATAATTATTTGATAAGGAGTTAATATGTCAGGACATAGTAAATGGTCCTCTATTAAACATAAGAAGGGTGCTGCCGATGCTAAAAGGGGCAAAATTTTTACTAAAATTATTAAAGAGATAAGTGTTGCCGCCCGTCTGGGTGGTGGAGATGTTGATTCTAATCCAAGATTAAGAACTGCTATTCTTAAGGCTAAATCAGTAAATATGCCCAAAGATAATATGGACAGGGCAATAAAAAAGGGTACAGGTGAACTTGAAGGTGTCGATTATATCGAGCTTATATATGAAGGTTACGGCCCCGGAGGTGTTGCGTTAATAATTGAAACACTTACTGATAATAAAAACAGAACTGCTGCGGATATTCGAAGTACTTTATCAAAGAACGGGGGTAATCTTGGTGAAACAGGATCTGTTTCCTACAGCTTCCATAGAAAGGGTGTAATTACCTTTGATGCAGAAAAATATTCTGAAGAGGAGATCTTTGAAGCAGCTTTGGAAGCCGGTGCTGAAGACGTATCTACAGAAGAGGAGGTTGTAGAAGTTTTAACAAGTCCTGATGACTTCCACACGGTTGTTGATGCAATGGAAGCCGCTGGTTTCGAAAATAGATCTGCAGAACTTGCCCTGCTGCCAGAGTCTACAATAACTTTGAGCCTTGAAAAAACTTCAAAAGCTTTAAAATTAATTGATAAGATTGAAGATTATGATGATGTTCAATCAGTATCAACAAATCTTGAAATTCCTGATGATTTTGATCCTGATGCTGAATACTAAATGACGAGGATTCTGGGAATTGACCCTGGAATTGCATCTACAGGGTGGGGGGTTATTGAAGCAAGGGGGAATAAGTTTAAATCAATCAATTATGGATTTATTAAAACTGTCCCCTCCCAGACTCCTGGTCAAAGACTGATGATTATCTATAATACCCTAAAACAGATAATTAATGAATATAAACCGGATAAGGCCAGTGTTGAGGATATATTTTTTGCACGTAACAAGCTTAGTGCAATTCCTGTTGCCCAGGCAAAGGGGGTTATTCTACTGGCTATGGAAAGTAAAAAAGTAGAGACCTTTGTATTTTCACCTCTCCAGATAAAACAGGCACTTACAGGTAACGGGCGTGCAGAAAAAGAGCAGGTTCAGGAAATGGTTAAACTAATACTTGGGCTTTCGGTGAAAATAAAACCGGACCATGCTGCAGATGCTCTGGCTGCAGCTATATGCTGCTATAATAATTTAGAATCAGGAGTATAGAATATGTATAATAGTTTATATGGAACTTACAGTGGCCGATCATCCTCTGCTTTATATCTTCTTACAGGTGGAGTCGAATGGAGTCTTGCAGCTTCAGAACGAACTATTCAGAATGCATCCCTGAACAGAGAAGAGATCAGGATATTTACTTATCTCCACCATAAAGAGGATACGATGGTACTTTATGGTTTTATAAATGAAAGAGAGAGGCAGGTTTTTCTTGAACTTAACAAGGTCTCAGGGATAGGGCCAAAACAGGCACTTCGTATGCTTTCCGGAATCGGTACAGAAGAACTGGTTGCAGCTTTGGATGATGGAAATACAGATAGATTATCCATGCTGCCTGGTATAGGAAGAAAAACAGCAGCTAAAATAGTTCTCTCTCTACGAGGTAAACTAAAACTGGAAAATGAAGATAAATCTGATGAAAAATTTTCGGATCTCCTTGAAGCTCTCTCAGGAATGGGTTTTGATAAGAAAGCAGCAAAAAAAGCTCTCATTGAAATTTCCGACAGAGCTGAATATTCGTCCCTGGAAAGAGATATTCCTGAAAAAGAGCTTTTTAGAGAAGCAATTGTCTTTTTAAGCTCAAGAGGATAAAAAGATAGATGGAAAATGAACCTTTTTTAACCCCGAATTATAAAGCCGAAGATGATAAAAAAGAAAATAATTTACGCCCCCAGTTTTTGAAGGATTTTCAGGGTCAGAAAGAAATCAAAGATAATCTTTCAATTTTTATTACTGCCGCTTTGGAGCGTAAAGAAAGCCTTGATCATCTTTTTTTGAGCGGTCCTCCGGGGTTGGGTAAAACAACTCTTGCCGGAATTATGGCAAACGAAATGGGAGCAGAATTTAAAGTTACATCTGCTCCGGCTCTTGATAAACCCAAAGATCTTGCAGGTATTCTAACAACCATAGGCGAGGGGAGCGTTTTTTTTATAGATGAAATACACAGACTTAAACCTGCCATAGA
>JAUVLL010000111.1 GCA_030600745.1 Spirochaetaceae bacterium
TTCAGGGATCTGATTGAATATCAGATTGCCAGCGGAATAAGCGGATTGGTTCCATGCGGAACAACCGGTGAAAGCCCTACGCTCTCCCATGAGGAACATGACAGGGTCATCCAGCTGACAGTAGAAGTAGCTGCCGGCAGAGTTCCCGTAATTGCAGGAACAGGAAGTAATGCTACCAGTGAAGCAATACAGCTTTCCAGGCATGCAGAAGAAGCAGGAGTAGATGCTGTTCTTCTTGTAAATCCATATTACAATAAACCAACCCAGCAGGGGCTTTATCTTCACTTTAAAGCAATTGCAGATTCAATTTCAATTCCATGTGTTTTATATAATATTCAGGGAAGATCCGGTGTAAACCTCGAAACAGAAACTCTTGCAAGACTTGCCGGAGAGTGTGAAAATATTACTACTGTAAAAGAAGCTTCAGGTAATCTTCAGCAGATGAAAGATGTAATTGCAAGTACCGGTGAAAATTTTCATGTAATTTCCGGTGATGATAATATGACACTGAGTCTGATTGAAGCAGGCGGTAAGGGTGTTATCTCTGTTGCTTCAAATCTCATACCTGATAAAATGGTAACAATGGTAGGTCTTGCACTGGATGGAAAATTTGAGGAAGCAAGAGCAAAAGAAGCGCAATTGGCTGATTTTTTCAAAACTATGTTTATCGAAACAAATCCTATTCCAATAAAAACTGCAATGGCAATGAGAGGGTGGTGTGAAGAAGTTTTCAGACTCCCGATGTGCGGGCTTTCCAGTGAAGGGAAAAGAGCTAAACTGAAGGCTATTGTTGATAAGGCCGGAATTCCGATGGCGGCGAGAAACAGTTAACAGTAATCAGTAATAATTTTATCAGGAGCAGAATAAGTGGCGGGAATAAATCAGAACTATAAAAAACTTGCAGCGGGATATCTTTTCCCGGAGATAGCCAGAAGAACAAAGGAATTTCAGAAAAAATATCCTGATAGAGAACTTAAGAGGCTTGGTATAGGGAATACAACAGAGGCCCTGACTCCTGCAATTGTAGAAGGTCTCATAAAAGGGGTTAATAATCTTGCTGATCCCTCTACATATTCCGGTTATGGTGATGAGCAGGGAAATACTACATTACGCCGGGTTTTATCTGAATATTACAATAGTAAGGGAATTACTCTGTCACCGGACGATTTTTTTATCAGTGACGGCGCCAAACCGGACTCCAGTAATATTCAATCTATATTTTCCCCCGACAGTGTAATTGCTATTCAGGATCCTGCATATCCTGTATATGTAGACTCAAACGTTATTTCAGGTAGAACAGGAGAATATTCCAGTATTATTGGTGAATATGACGGCCTGATTTATATGCCCTGTACAGAAGAAAACAATTTTTTCCCGGATATCCCGGATAAAAAAGTAGACTTAATTTATCTTTGCAGCCCCAATAACCCTACAGGAGCTGTTGCAACTCACAAACAACTTGCAGGTTTTGTTAAATATGCAAGGGAAAACAAGTCTGTTATTATTTTTGATGCTGCATACAGTGAATATATATCTGATCTTTCTCTGCCCAAATCGATTTTCGAAATTGAAGGAGCCAAAGAGTGTGCTCTGGAAATAAACAGTCTTTCCAAGTTTGCAGGTTTTACAGGAGTCCGTCTGGGATGGACAGTAGTACCGGAAGAACTGATTGTAGAAGGAACAAAACCAGGGGAAGTAAGAGATATGTGGAACCGGAGGCAGTGTACATTCTTTAACGGTGCTTCGAATATTGTACAGGAAGGAGCCCTGGCTGTATTTTCAGAAGAAGGATTAAAGGAATCCGGAAATCTTGTAAACTACTATATGGAAAATGCAAAAATAATAATGAAGGGTGTAACAAGTATTGGTATAACTGCTTATGGTGGAGTCAACGCACCCTATGTCTGGATAAAAACTCCCGGAGGAATTTCTTCCTGGGATTTCTTTGACAAGCTCCTTTCCGAAACAGGAGTCATTGGAACACCGGGTTCAGGATTCGGACCAGGAGGCGAGGGTTATTTCAGATTAAGTGCCTTCGGACACCGTGAGGACATAGAAGCAGCAGTAAACAGCATCAAAAAGGATTTAAAAATATGAACAAAACAATACCATTCACAAAATCAGAACTCGAAAAAATAGTAGAAAAACATCCAACACCATTTCACATATACGATGAAGCTGCCATTAGAGAAAATGCCCGAAAAATGAAAGATGCTTTTTCCTGGATGCCCGGATTCAAGAACTACTATGCAGTTAAGGCCTGTCCGAATCCATCCATCCTGAAAATACTTAAGGAGGAAGGATTTGGTGCAGACTGCAGTTCATTGCCGGAACTTCTTCTTGCAGAAAAAGCGGGTATTACCGGTGAAGATATTATGTTTACATCAAATGATACCCCTGCAGAGGAGTTCCAGGAAGCAAAAAGGCTGAATGCTATAATCAATCTTGATGATATTCTTCATATTAAAACTCTGGAGAAAAGTTCAAAGCTGCCTGAACTTATCTGTTTTAGATTTAATCCCGGCAGTGCAAGAACAGGGAATGTAATAATCGGACATCCGGAAGAAGCCAAATACGGTCTGACAAAAGCACAGATTCTTGAAGCATACCCAATCATGAAAAAAAAAGGTGTTAAACGCTTTGGTCTGCATACCATGGTTGCTTCCAATGAACTTGATCCGGATTATATTGTTGAAACAGCCAGAATGTTATTCGAACTTTCCATTGAATTAAAGGAAAAGGAAGATATCAGAATCGAATTTGTTAATATGGGCGGGGGTATTGGAATACCGTACAAACCGGAAGAAAAAGAGATGGATCTATACTATGTTTCTGATGGAATTAAGAAAATATATGAAGAAATGATTGTTCCCGCTGACCTTGATCCTTTAAAAATAGTATTTGAATGTGGGAGAATGATAACAGGCCCCTACGGCTATCTGGTTTCTACAGTCAGACAGGTGGCAGAGAAATATAAGCTCTATGCCGGACTTGACTCCTGTATGACAAATCTTATGCGTCCAGCCCTCTATGGAGCTTACCATCATATTACTGTTCCGGGAAAAGAAAATCTGCCAACAGATAATACTTACGATGTTGCCGGAAGTCTGTGTGAGAACAACGACAAATTTGCCATAGACAGAAAACTGCCTGAACTGGAAACAGGGGACCTTATAGTAATACATGATACAGGTGCCCACGGACATGCAATGGGTTTTAACTACAATGGGAAACTAAGATCTGCGGAACTGCTGTTGGGAAAAGACGGAAACGTAAAGATGATTCGCAGGGCAGAGACAATGGATGATTATTTTGCTACGCTGGATTTTTGAATAGGATTAAAGGAGGGATTGTTAAAGATATTCTTAACAGGAAATGATTCATCGAATGATCTTTCAAATGAATTCATTAAACGTCCGATAATGGAATTTAGATTTTTAACCCCCAGAAGATCAGCAAAAAAGACAAAAGACTTTTTATGCAGTTTCCTGAAATCTTCTATCACTACATTTTTTAGTAATGATGTTTTTCCAAAATTACGTGGTGCATAAACAACAACATTGTCTTTTTTTTCTATATAATGAAGAAGCTGATCCCTCTCTTTTATAAGGTTGCAGAGATTCTCTCTGTCAACCAATCGATCAAAAATAAAATGCTTCATAATACCTTTAGTATCATACATTTAGTATGATACTTTCAATACTATTCTACTCCGAGGCTTTTGCGATGTCTCTGAATTCGGCTTGTTTTTGGCTTTTTGCGCCAGTCTATAGCCAATATATTAGAGAAGAAGTATTTTGAAAGTAGAAAATTAGATACAGCGCAAAAAGCTCACTCCAGTAGTAAAAATTTCTTATTCAGAAAAGAGCAGCAGACACAAATTGCGATTAAAAAATAATTTTTAAAATTTAGTCAGATACATATTTGCATATAACTCCAAATAGTGTTACACTAACTAGTGTCACACTATTTGGTGCAATAGATAGGAGGATCCTGGTATGAATCCATTTAAATATGGTCAGATTGTGATGGATGTTGATTTCTGCCCTCGTCCGGAATTGGAAAAAAGTTTAAAAGAACATATTATTTCCGGCCAGAATGTTCTGATAGAAGGAGAGAGGAGAATAGGAAAGAGTTCCTTAATTATTAAAACAGCAAGTGAAATAAAAAAATTTCGCACTGTATATATTGATATCAATCAAATAAAAACTGTAAATGATTTGATAAGCAGAATTACTAATTCTCTTGTTTCTCTTGAAAAACAGTCAGGATTTTTTGAAAAGGTGGTAAAAACAGTTTCCCACTTACGGCCTTCAGTGTCTATTGATTCTTTTACTGGAAATCCGAGCATCTCATTCAATGCAAACGAAACAATGCCGCCGGGAAATATAGAAAATCTGCTGGACTTTATATATCGGGAACATCTGAACAGAAAAAATATTGTAATATTTGATGAGTTTCAGGACATCCTGAATATAAAGGATTACGAAAGTATCATCGCTTTATTAAGAAGCAGAATACAATTCCACTCCGATATGCCCTATATTTTTTCCGGAAGTGTTAGAAAAGATATGGATAGGATCTTTTATGATCTTGATAGTCCATTTTTCAAATCTGCAATAAAACTGGATATCGGTTTATTGGGCAGAGATAATTTTGAAAAGTATATAAAGGATAAATTTCTTTCCGGAAAGAGAACTATAAACGATATTATTATTAATGAAATTTTTACAAAAACAATAGAAAATCCAGGGGATGTACAGGAATTATGTAATGCTTTATGGAGTATTACGGAATACAATACAGTACTGAAACCGGCTGATGTAGACAATGCACTCAAAGTAATCTTTGCGAGAGAGAAAGAATTCTATGAACATACCATTAGTTTACTTACCAGTAATCAACTTCGTTGTCTGACAGCTATTGCAGACCTGGGAGGAAAAACTATTCAATCAGGAAGTTTTCTTAAATATACTGGAATTACTCATGCTTCATCGGTGAAAAAAGCTGTTACCCGGCTTGTAAACCTGAAAATTCTTTTTAACTATAAAAAAGAATATCAATTTAACAGCCCATTCTTTAAAACATGGTTGATACATAAAAGGCTTTGATGAAAACAAAATCTTTCATGATCAGTTCAAATGTAGTAAATTAAGCATGGAGGATAGTTATGTATCTTTATCTTATCAACATGCAAAGTCAAAAGAGGAAGACCCGGAGAGAGGCATCACAGATGGAGGAAGGGTAGAGACGGAGAGGATTGCTGAATATTTCAGATCCCTGAATCCGGAAATACATGTTATATGGCAAAGCGGGAAAAAAAGAACTAAAAAGACTGCAGAAATATTTGCCCGGGCACTGGGAATCGATAATAGAATACTGGAACACTCAAACCTTTCGCCCAATGATCCCGTCGGATCAGTTACATCCGCTCTTGAGAAAATGCACAGGAATGTAATTATAGTGGGTCACCTGCCCTTTCTCCCCCGATTGATATCGCATCTGACCACCGGAACAGATAGTTGTCAGATTGTTAACTTCAGAAACTCTGGTATTATCTGTCTTGAAAGAAACGAAAACCAATGGGGAATAATGAATACTAACCCCGGAAGCCCTCAGGAACGACAGGATTTGACCAGCGGTATAAAGAGAGCTGAGTTTTTCAAACTTATTACTTCTGATCCATAACAGTTACCCCGTCCCATTCTTCAGGGGGCGGGGTTTCCATAAACTTAAGACATCTGTTTACATACAATTGGAATAATTTGTCATCAGGAAATAAATTCTGTCCCTTCCAGAATTTGTTAAGAGCTTCCTTAAAATTTCTTTTATAATAGATTTCCATTCCTTCAGAATGAATCTGCTTTAAATCCTTTTCCTGACTACTCAGCTGCCGTTGAACAGAATAAACAGGAATCCCCTGATGCCGGCCCTTAACAGCAACGATATCCAGCTGCTGACAGGGGAAAACATCCTTAACCTTTTCATAAACTGAACCGGAAATTATAAAGGACCGACCATATATTTTTGTCAGCCCCTCCAGCCTGGAAGCAGTATTAACCATATCCCCGATAACAGTATAATCCATCTTTTTTTCCGATCCGATGTTACCTACAGTTACCTGCCCGTAATTAATACCTATACCAATGTTAAAGGGGGGACGATTATTCTCCAACTGCCACATATTGAAATTTTTTAATTCGTCCAGCATATCAAGACCTGTCTGAACAGCCAGAAGAGGATCATTTTCATGCTGCACAGGAGCACCATAAAAAGCCATTATGGCGTCACCCATATACTTATCTACTATGCCGTTATGAGCTAATATGATATCTACCATTTGTTCAAAATATCTGTTCAGAGATTCAACCACCATTTCGGGGAGCATATCCTCAGAAATTTTTGTAAACCCCCGAATATCAGAGAACAATACTGCCAGCTCCCTTGAACTGCCTGTTAACATACCCTCAGGATCATTGAAAAACTGCTCAATTACATCATGAGGTACATATTTTTGGAAAATATTCCTTATTCTCTTCTCATTTTTCTCTGCAACTACAGCCTTATATGCAAAGTTCTTTACCTGGTCATACGCTTTTTCCAGCTGACTGCTCATCATATTAAAAGTGTGTCCAAGTTCACCAATTTCATCTCTGTAAAGCAGTGTTACACGTTTACTCAGATCGTTCTCTTTAATAATCTCTCTGATAACAGATATCATTCTGCTTAACGGAGATGTAAGATAGGATATAAAAAACCCAAGAAGAAGAACGGACACCAGGGCCGCAATAAACAGTATTAATCCACTTTGATAATAGATCTGCAAAACCGATCCGTAAAATACACTTCTCAGTTCACTTACAAAAAGGTACCGGTTAAAATGTTCAAGATAGAAGCCCTGAGCAACTCTGATTCTGTCATTCAATGTCAGAGTAAACCAACCCGGTTCTTTTTTCCTATAGATATCAGCTAAATTAGTAATTTCAGCCGAACTCAGAGATATTTCTCCTGTAGCCATCATTACTGTACCATCTTCGTCAATTGCAAAGATAATCTCAGTTTCACTCCTTATGAGGCTTTGAGCAAAGGACTCCACAGAATCCATAGCCGCATCAACGAATTCTTTGTTGGATGTCAGATTATTGTCTTCCAGTAAACTCCACTGTAAAATTGCATAATTTTCCAAAGAGTCTGCCTTAAATTTAAGAAAATCTGTTGCAATCTGTGTTATACCATTCCTGGCTGAAAGAGAAGCAGCAAACCCCATGAGTGTAAGAGAAACAATCAAAATAGGCAGTACTATCATTAGTATTTTACTTTTAATTTTCATCGTTGTCCCTCTACTATACTTTAGAGCGCTACTGCTGTCAAAGGCAAAATATAAATTTGATCTTTACCGGATATATGCCGAGTTTTAAGTATAAGTAGAGGACTTTTTTAATAATGAAAGGATTGCTTCAAAGAGCTCGCAACAAACTGAGTACAGCTGACAATAAACCAGATATACAGGAAACAGACTCCATTAAAGCTGAAATCTACTCAGAGATTGACCAAATAGTTGACAAACTGCATGCAGAAACAGTTGCAGTTTCTGCTGATTTTTCGGTCCTCAAAAAGGATAGTGTAATTCCTTTAGTTGTTATCATAAGTTCCATAATAATTCTAACTGGAGGCAGCTTGTTTTTCCTCACTTTCTATAACAGTAAGGAAAAAACCATACTTACAACCCGGAACAGAGTACTCTCCACTGAAAGTAAAGTTCTGGCAGCAGTTAAAGCCGAATCTGAAGAACAGCTGGAGATAAGAGACCAGAGAATTCAAAGTATACAAACCCGGCTGAACATTGCTGTTCAGGACAGAAACAGATTAAAAGAGGATGCCGAGCAGATCCTGAATACAAGGGAAGAGGAGCTCAGAAAAGCAATGGCGGAGACCCTGGAGGCCGAGAGAGCAAAACTTGCGGGACAGGGGCTGTCAAGTGAAGATATACAGAAGAAAATTGAAGAAACATCCAATAGACTGGAAGCAGAAAATCAATCTGAAATGAATGATTTCAAAGAGCAATATGAGCAGGAACTGGCAGAAAAAGAGCTTGCAATGTCTATAAAAATTGAAGAATACCAGAAAAATCTTGAACAGTCCCAAAGTGAACAAACCCTTCTACAGGAACAGATAGCACAGAGAAAAAAAGAGTTACGCAAGGATTTTGATAGCCAGTCTACAGCTCTGGAGAATCAGAAAAAACTGGTATTAGGGCAGCTTGAAGAGATAGAAAATGTAAGCGCCAGGGAACGTCTTGTATCCTCCCAGATTCTGGAGTCTTACAAAAGCATAGAAAATAAAATTGAGAAAAGTGAGTATGAGGATGCATTAGCTGAAATAGTTAACCTTGAAAATTTTCTGAAACAGGATTCAGTTTTAGATCTTCCGGTAATAGAGAGAAGACTTCCTGCTGAAAACTTTATTATAACCACCCTTAGGGATTCAATAAGTATGAAAAAAACAATTAAAGAAGATTTTCCCAGAGAAAAAGCTGAATTAAATACCGATATTGAAGATCTTGAGAAAAGAATTTCAACTGCTGCTGCAACGATCAGATCAAGAGAGGAACAAATTATTCTGGCAGAGAGAGAACATCAGGCTCTAAACAATTTTTTAGTAAAAGTTGAGACCTTAAAAGAAGATGACTGCAGTCAGGAACAAATTCTGGATCTTTTGGCTACAAAAGTCCTTTTAAAACAAGTATTATCTACTGAGGCGATAAAGTCACAGTATCCTGAACTCCTGGATCAAATCGAATTGTACTTTGATATTTTCGGTGATAACCAGAAAAAGGAAGGAAGAACAGCCGTACTGAATGAGATTAATAAAATTTTAGAATCTGTGGCTCATACTTCCGAACCGAAATTCTAAATACCATTCCCTGTTAATCTTCAGTTTTTAATTTTAACTCTGCAGGTAGAAGTACTGCCATTGC